>CAMWMK010000035.1 GCA_947175295.1 uncultured Porphyromonadaceae bacterium | reverse complement strand
ACTCAAGATTATCTCGCATTTATCCTATCATTAATTTTTGTCAGCTACTTATTTGGAGATATCAAATATTTTAAGTACTTTTGCGGTGAAATTTTAAAACTATAGAACGATGAAAAAGTCTAATATGTCATCCAGCATTTCGGTTAAGTTAGGAAAAGCTTCAGATAGCTTAAAAAATGCTATTCAAAAAGGAATCAAACTTCAGGCTATCTCGTCGTCTGAAAGAGAAAGGCTTCGGATTCCTTCCTATGAATACATTCTTCCGTGAGCACGAAAATCGACTTCTACAAACCAAGATTTATCATGCGAAGCAAAAACTCAGGTTCGCTTCGCATTACTGATTTATGGACTTTTAAGTCTACTAAAAGCAACAAAAGATATATAGTTGAAGTAGAGGGATTCGATCATGAATTCTATGGCTTAAAATTCTATTGGAAAGGTGTGGAATTGAGTAAAGAACGGTACTCACTGCTCACAAACGATTTTGAGCCCAGAAAAATTGTCAGGTCCTGTATAGAAGTGATGCTTGAATACTATAGAGCCAATAAATTGGTTTCCTTTGGCTTTGTAGCAGCTCCAGATCTTGAAAAGGATATCGAAGGAAAAAATCTCGATTTAAGTAATGGAAGCAGGCGTTTTCTCTTTTATAAACGTATGATGGTAAATCTTTTTGGAGGTGAAACATTCTATCATATATCTGATACCACCCATACAATCTACCTAATGATTAATAATTTCCAACTGTCAAATGGATTAATCACTATTGACGAAATAGCTGAGAAAATTAATCAAACGTACTTGGGTGACTACATAATTGAATCATAAGATCATCAATGACGAAGGACTAAAGCAATGTCTTCCGCGGCCATAGATGCTATTTCGGACGCATTGAACATCTCTTCATATTCTCCGGACTTGTACGGCTTGGACTCCTTATTCAAATTTTCCATATTCTTATCGTTCGGTCACAAATAAATGTGCATTTTCAGTGTCATGCCAGCACGGTCGAGCGCGGACGCACGAGCCGTGCGTCCCTACGTTACAGTTTTTAAATTTCTTACTATACGTATATTTCCAATCAATCGACATTGTTCTAATTTTGTACCATAAATCAAAAAGTTATCCTTAACGAAACAAAGCATGAAGAAAACATTACTTACTTTAACGGCGATCGCCATGATGGTCCAGAACGCCGACGCGATGTATGTCATCGGGAATCCGTTTGGTAAATGGGATCCAGGAGTCGGAGCCAAGATGGAAGAAACAGAAAACGGTTGGCAATGGACTGGATACATTCCTTTTTTCAGTTCTTTCGGATTCACTACCGAACTGAAACCCAATATGGACTGGGATACTTTCAATAACGACTATCGTCTCTCACCAACAGATTTCATCAATTCGGAAGATGGTTCATACCCATTGCATTTCGGCCAACCGGAAGCCGCATTCATGGGCCTCGGCAAAGTCTGCACGCTTACTGTCACTAAGGATGAGAAAGGGGAGTACTCCGTGAGTGTCAAGAACAAAGAGATGCCTGAGGAAGGAACCTGGGGAGTGATCGGTGACTTCAACAGCTGGGATTATGATAATCAAATGTTAGAACTCAATCCGAATATATGGTATACTCTCTTCAGCTCCATCGAAGGTAACTTTAAGTTTAGGGCCAACCAGAATTGGAACATCCAATACGGAGCTGCTGACTCATTTACCATCTCTGGAGCTGGACAATTTCCCATACTTCAGGATGGAGACCCATTCAACTGTGAGGAACTCAACTTTGTAGCTTTCATCCTTGATCTCAATTCAAATCAACTAACGGTAAAAACGGACTTAAGCAGTGTATCTCCGCTTGCGTTGCGCGGTGAAGTGACAGATTGGTCTTGGGATGGAAAATATTGTATGACAGAGATACCCGGCTCTCAATATGTCTATTCAGTGACTCTTCCATCCATTCAGGCAGGAATGAAGTTCAAACTTGCTGACCTCGACTGGAACTATTATTATTCCACCCAAAACCTCGAAATGAAGTTGGGCGAGACGTATGGTCTGACCGAGAGGGGATGGGAGAATATGGCCTTTGCCGAAAGCTACGACGGACCTGTGATAATACAGTATGATCAGTTACACAATACTATTCGTGCCATAGCGGACCCAAACGCTGTAGAATCAATCGAGGCAACCGATGACAAAACCATCTACTACAACCTTCAGGGAGTAAAAGTGGAGAATCCTAATAACGGTGTCTTCATTCGAGTCTCCAACGGCAAGACGGAGAAAGTCCTGATGAAATAAACAACGCGTCAAAACCCTCAACGCTGACTTCAAATCGTATATCTCGGATAAAGCTAAGTCTATTATCCGAGATAGCTTTTTTTATGATTACCATATCGTCGCGACAAGGATAAATCCAATCGAACTTAGTACGCATTAACTGTAATACACCTTTTGGAGAGTTGCTGTATCTGTTGTTCGGTAAGACCAGTGGCAAGCATGATGTTTCCAGAAGCGTTTTGGTTCTACCATGTGGTATTCAATTTTTATTTGCAAGTTTCAATTTTTTTGATTACATTTGCAATGTAAAAAAAATTAATATCATTATGCCTACAGTATTTGAATTATTTGGAATCCGAGCCTTCATAATTCCCGGCGACCATGAACCGATACATGTTCATATCGAAGCGGATGGGGGCTTTGCTAAAATTCAAGTATTCCCAGATGTTGGAATCATCAAACAGGCCGGAATCAAGCCGGCTAAAATGAAGAAGATTCTTAATCTTGTGAGGGATTTCAGGGAGGAGATTGAAGAAATGTGGAAGGCTAATAATTCGTTCAACGTATAATTGAATATATGACCATGGAAAAAATTCAGGAAATATGGTTTGAAAACGAGCGTATCTTTATGCAGAGTGTTTCCGGAAAAGTGTTCAGTCGACCGCTTGAAGCATATCCGATATTGAAGGATGCCGATTATGTGCAACGGCAGAAATTCTATATCTGGGGTAATGGGGAATATGTGCGATGGAAAGATCTTGATGAAGACTTGTCGGTAGAATCCTTTTTTGATTCTTCCGAACCAAACCCCAATAATGAAGTTGCCAAAATCTTCAATCACTGTCCTTGGCTAAGTGCTAAGGAAGTAGCTAAGTTCATAGGAATGCCAAAAGCCGTTCTTGACAGATTCATCTATGGAATTTGGCAACCTAAGGACGAAGTACTGATAGCGATAAAAAACGGCATAAGATCTATGAGTCATGAGTTACTGCAAGCGGTTTCATAAAGAATAAATCACAGGAACATGTACCTTTGAAGATATCTCCCGGTCACAGTCTGGACTGTGACCGGGAGTGATTTTAACATTGATACGTGGCTTCCTGACAGGGAGATTATTTCTCAAAACTTTTAAGGTGGGCGTACTGCTTAAGGATGTCAGGAAACTCGAATTCCTGCTCCTTAATGGAGAGTACATTTCCCTCCTCAACATCTCTGACAACACTCTCTGCGTCTCCACAAATCATATCGTCGACATATCCGGTTGCATACACTTCCTTAATTTCCGGGATAAGTTCTTTGGCAGAGATACCGATAAGATCAGACATTACATGTCCGGCAAAGGCACTGTCACATCCATCCTGTACCAGCAGGCGAGTGATGAAAGACTTCAGCAATCTCCTGAATATCTCTATGATTTCATCTCTTTTTTCCGGATGGTTGTAGGCAATCATAGCAAGAGCGCGTGAAGCCTCGCATCTCGCATACCACTCATAGCCCGGTTCATAAAGATAGGATTCAATTGCTTTGAAATCATCCTTTCCACAGGCATAAATGGCCGGATAAATGAACTCCGGAGCAAGGTCGCCGAAATGATAGTCAAGGAATTCAGTATTCTGACGTATCAATTCAAGCAATGCGTCAAGACCCTTTCTGCTTCCTATGTGAGTAAGCAGAAGCACTCCATGCATTATCGCACTGTCGGTTGGATCCTCATACTTTCCGGCATTAATCTGCTGATAGGTCTTTCCTATTTCCGTCAGTATTAGGTTGCTTATGTCTTCGGCTGCTTCATCGGCAGGGAGAGCCAGAATCTCATCTATGGTACTATCAGGCAGTGAATAGAGATTGTTAGAGTCAAGCAGTACTTCGGCTATGAACTGATGGCGCAAAACGGCCTCTTTCGGGTATTCGGGATAATGGTAGCTGTACTTTTCCATCTTATGAAAATCGCTTTGGTAATGATCCTTAACCTTCTGCATACTTTCAAGCAGCTGCTTGAACATCTTATCCTGACTCTCAGGACTTATATCGGAAAAATCCTCATCCTCGTCATAGTATCCATCTTCATCCATATCATCATATGCAGCAGTGTCGTCGAACATTCCGTCTACCGGAGCTATATAGTCGAAATCTTCGCCATACTTTTCCTTGAGCTGCTTCATATAGCGTGCTTCCTTTCCAGAAGGACCCACTACGAGCAAATGCTTGCCGTCTTTACCGTAGTCATATTCAATAAGAGGAATCTCATCCGTGTCTTCCTCCAGAATATATTCCGCTACATTGAAATCCCGGTAAGGCTCGATGTCTGCTTCCTCTGCGAATTCTATGGCACCATAAATAAGATTATGGGCCTCAGCGTAGGAAATCTCCTCATATACGCCATCCCTGAACACTCCTTTCAGTAAATCCTTAAAATCAATACTATCGGCATCGGCACGATAAATCACGTCTTTCACACCAAGACAGTACGTATCAGTAAGGAAAACTCCCACAACGAATTTTCCATCTGCCCTCTCTCTGGAGATAACGATGGTGGCCAGTCCCGCTTCCTTCCAATCAGGATTGATATAACACTTCCCAATTGGCAGTTTGCGGGCCCTTTCCATGATATACTTCTCAGGAGTCATCTTTACCGGCTGACCCTTACCCTTCTTATTTTTCTTATTGCTTGCCATTATTCCTATAAGTTATAATGCATAATTCACAATGCACAATGCATAATTGTCTGTCGCTGGATTTCAGCCGAATACATTTTTGTGATACTATAATAAATAATAACATATAAAAGCGGACAATGGTTCAGATTGGGGAGTCGAGTCCGCTACACGATTCTATGATGCTTATCTATGATGCTTATTGGGGAGAATCAAAAATTGAACCAATCGAAAAAGAATGGATGCACCCCATGAAATAGCATAAGGTATAGGTAAACCATAGGCCATCCAAACTCGTTAAGCATTTAGCGATAATATAAACCACTTAAACACCTCAATACTATGATTGACATTTTCTGGCTCCTCCTCGGAGTGGCACTGATAATCTTCGCGGCAAACTGGCTTACTGACGGCGCCGCCTCAATTGCACGACGTTTCGGCATCAGCGACCTCGTAGTCGGACTTACTGTGGTTGCATTCGGCACCTCGACACCAGAGCTTTCGATCAGCATCGTATCCGCCCTTCAGGGAAATGCACCCATGGCGATAGGAAACGTAGTGGGAAGCAATATCTTCAACATACTCGTCATAATTGGCGTAGTGGCACTCATACGACCCATCAAAGTAGAGCGTTCGCTGATGGTCAATGACATCGGGCTTGTCGTGATCTCAGCACTCGCATTGCTCGCCATAGGATATGGAGATATCCTCGGAGCCGGACCGGATAGAATCGTTTCACGCGTCAATGGCATTCTCCTTCTTCTCTTCTTTGCGATATTCCTACGCTATACATTCTCTCAGGCCAAAGGAGGGGAGCACAACGACGATCCCGCCGCGACAAAAGGAGCGGAACGGAAGGAACTTCCCATATGGCGTTCAGTACTTCTAATCATCGCCGGATTGGCCGGTCTGGTCTATGGAGGCGATAGATTCGTAGCCGGTGCTTCAGGAGTCGCTATGTCGCTCGGAATGAGCGAGGCAGTAGTTGGCCTTACAATAGTAGCGGCCGGCACGTCGCTTCCCGAACTTGCCGCCTCCATTTCCGCGGCTGTCAAGGGAAACTCCGGCATAGCCATCGGAAATGTGATCGGGAGTAATATATTCAACATTTTCCTTGTCCTCGGCACGACAGCCACCATAAGCCCATTGCCGTTTGGAGGAATCTCGCATTTCGATCTCGTAGTCATGATAGCTGCATCCCTTGCATTCTGGCTTTTCTGCTGGAAATTCGGCAAACAGACCATCACAAGAGCGGAAGGCGCAATTCTGGTGGCATTCTACATAGCGTATGTTGCATATCAAGTAATGAATGTATCGGTATAATCAAACATTTATCCTACCGACTGAAGTAAAAATCCGGAAGATTACGGTCTATCTGACCATAATCTTCCGGATTTTTACTAACTTTGCATTAAATAAACATTTTAACCATAATACACTACTTATGAAAACAGATGAAACCGTGCGCCGCCACGCGCGAGTGGAAGTGGCAGATGTACTGAGGGGATTCGCCGTAATGGCAATCATCCTTCTGCATTCCATCGAGCATTTCAATTTCTATTCGTTTCCAGACACAGCATCGCAACCGGCATGGCTTAACTTCACAGACAAAGCCATATGGAACGGCCTTTTCTTCGCCTTCGGAAGCAAGGCTTACGGAATATTCGCGTTGCTCTTCGGATTCAGTTTCTTCATCCAGGACGACAACCAGCGGATGAGGGGCAATGATTTCCGACTCCGATTCTGCTGGCGTCTGCTTTGCCTTTTCATAATAGGACAGATCGACGCAATCTTTTTCACCGGCGAGATATTGGTGCTCTACGCTCTGGTGGGGTTCATACTCGTGCTTACCTGCCGCCTCTCTACAAAATGGCTTATCATAATAGGAGCCCTCTTCATACTTCAGCCAATAAGCGTATATCAGATGATACGGGCCTGCATGGATCCTGCCTATGAGATCGTAAAGATCAACTCAGGTCCATATTGGGCTGCTACATTCGCGGCTCAGTCGGAAGGGAGTTTCCTCGACATTGTAAAAGTAAACCTCTGGGAGGGACAGCTTGCAAGCCTGGCATGGGCATGGGAGCATGGAAGGCTTCTGCAAACTGCCGGACTTTTCATCTTCGGCATGCTAATAGGAAGGAGCGGATGGTTTGGAAAGCAATACATCGGCAAATGGAGTATCGTGCTGGCCGCCGCCATCATGACCTATTTCCCTCTTACAGGAATCCTCAACATGATGCCTGAATATGTGGAGAATCCAAATTTCCTCACTCCCTTCAAGATTCTTGTAGGCTCCCTGACAAACCTCTGCCTTATGCTGATGTGGGTGACAGGCATACTTTTCGCTTATTACCGAACCGAAAGGCTCTCGGCAAAACTGAAGCTTCTGATACCATACGGACGCATGAGCATGACCAACTACGTCACGCAGGGCATAATCGGCTCCGCTATTTACTACAACTGGGGGCTACACCTTCAGATGGGCATAACAGGAAGCCTTCTGATAGGCATCGCAATCTTCCTCGTGCAGTGGGCGGTATGCCGATGGTGGTTCAGGATCCATCGTCACGGTCCGCTTGAATACATATGGAAGAAAGCAACCTGGATATGGTGACTTTCGGGCAGCATACATACAATTGAGAATAAATCACCGACTCATGAAAAAACAAATGAAGATATCTTACATTTTCATAGCAGCAGTAGGATATTTCCTGTCTGCTGACGCAAAAACCACTGCTGTCTTTCCGGACAGCGACATTCCACAAGCCCTCGCAGAACTTTTACCGGGCGACACATTGCTCCTCAACCCCGGTCTTTATCATGTCTCACCCTCAGAGATAGCAAGAAAAACGGACACCGGTCCATATGCAATTGTCTACGATCTAAGCATGTCCGGCGAAAAGGGAAATCCCATTGTGATTAAAGGCATGGGGGATGAATCAGGCAATCGTCCGGTATTCGATTTCAGCGATGTGACTCTGCGCGATGAATCCAATCCGGATGGATACAGGATCACAGGATTCCTTATATCCGGGTCATATATCCATATCTCGGATCTTGAATGCGTCGGCCTGAAAGTGACCCGTACCGACCACACTCAAAGCGAGAACTTCAGAATCAAGGGTGGCGCATACAACACGTTGGAAAACATATCCTGCCACGACGGCATGGGGATAGGCGTATATATCAATGGAGACTCACACCACAACCTTATCATCAACTGCGACGCATACAACAACTATGATCCAGTGTCGGATATAAGTCCACGGACAGGAGAGGGGTCAGGTGGCAACAACGACGGATTCGGATGCCATGTGAAGGGAGATATGGACGGGAACATCATCATCGGCTGCCGTGCCTGGCGTAACACCGATGACGGTTTTGACCTCATCAACTGCTATTCTCCCGTTGAGATTTCATATTGCCTGGCTATGGAAAACGGTTATGATGCCGAAGGGAACAACAGAGCCGACGGAAACGGAGTGAAAGGGGGTGGTTTCGGCATGAAGCCAAGAAACATCCCGCTTAATGACGGACAATCGCCGCGACATGTGATCTCCAATAACGTAGCCATAGGCAATAAAGCCAACGGGCTTTATTCCAACCACCATCTTGGCGGAATAGATTTCATCTCCAACACAGGAATCGACAACGGCAATTCAAACTATTCAACGGTCAACAGGAAAGGTCCGGAAAAGGGTAGCAATGTAGACGTAAATGGCTACGGACATACCTTGACTGAAAACCTTTCCCTTTCAACCAAAGGGAAACATACGGTATGGATGAAGGATGCGCCTTCTGATGCAGAAGTCATGTGCGTGGATACAGAAATCATACCGGAGCTAAGTCAAATCTACGCACCTCGTATGAGCAACGGAATGCTTGCGCCTGAAACCATAGAAGCTGTCAACAACTGCAGGCGGGAAAGCAGAGGCGCCGACTTTTCGAAATACCCTGACGCCATAGAAAGAGCGAAACGCATAACAGGAGCTGATGCGGAATAAGTCACACATCAGAAACCTGAGAATCCCATCAAACTAAAGAAGCCGGGCTATGGGTATCGACAATACCCATAGCCCGGCTTCTTTGTCGGACGATTCAATACTTCGAGGTAGAGGGCATGAAGAGCTGACTGATGGCTTCAGCCACTGCCGCAGCATCATCAGAAGCAGCCGCTATGCCTACACCGTCTGTCACCCACGTATGAGGGAGGAACTGACGGATAGATTCGCGTACTTTGTCATGTCCGGTTCCGTCATGGTTTATGACCGGAACCACCCGCTTGCCTCCGAAGTCGTATTCATCAAGGAAGGTGTAGACCGCCATAGGAACATCGTCATACCAATTTGGTGCTACAAGCACGACGTATTTATAGTCTTGCATTTTTCCTACCTTATCCACGATGGCCGGACGGGTACGGGATTCCTTCTCAACGCGCGTCACGGTCTCGAAAGTAGCCTTATCCTCAGGATATATCTCCACCGGAGTTATGGCGAATTCAGTGGCATCCTTGCCGTCGCCTTTGAGAGCCGCAACTACCTGCTCTGCGATTTTCTTACTTCCTGATGTCTCTTTACCCTTCTGGATGAAATATGCCACAAGGATCTTATCTGCATTCAATTTTGTGCCTTCCATAATTTATTTATAGGTTTATAATTAAGATTGTCTTAGTGAAACCGCTTCAGCAGCTTCATCATATAAAACGCCTTAACCCCCCGATTGGTTTGTTTCCTTATTTTTCCGTAAGAATAAATTCTGAAAAAAATTTCCGATTCTCATCTATTTTTATTAATTTTGCAAGTTGTTAGGGGCAGTCCATCCTACATCAGGGTGCATTGGCCGTAAGCAAACAGAATATACAATCCATTCAGCTGATTATGAAGACTAACGTAGCAGTTTTTTTCGGTGGAAGAAGTGTGGAGCATGAGATTTCAGTGATTTCTGCCCTGCAGGCCATCAGTGCGTTCAATCAGGAAAAATACAATATCATACCGATATATATATCCAAGCAGGGTCGTTGGTATACCGGCGACAATCTGCTCAACATCCGCAACTACCGCGACATGAACACCCTCGTGGCAAATGCCGAGGAGGTCTTCATGCGTCCGGAATACGGAGACTTCAATCTTTATCGTGTAAATACCAAGGGCGGACTATTCTCTAAGAAAGATCCGGTAGTGACGGAGCTACATGTCGCCATCCCCGTGCTTCACGGCACAAACGGCGAAGACGGTGTCTTTGAAGGTCTTCTCGAGACCATCGGCATACCTTTCGCCGGATGCAACACCCTCAGCTCGGCCAACGGCATGGACAAGATAACGATGAAGATGATACTCCGCGAATGTGGCGTGCCTGTCGTGGACTATGTATGGTTTACGGATAAGGAATGGAGCCGCAAACGCGAGGAGCTCATTGACCGCATCGAATCAAAGATCGGATATCCCGTAATCGTCAAACCCGCCAACCTCGGCTCAAGCGTAGGCATCGGCAAAGCAGCCGACCGCCAGCAACTCATTGAGAAGATCGACAATGCCTGCCGTTTCTCACAGCGAATCATAGTGGAGCATATGCTTGAGAAGATGAAGGAAATCAACTGCTCGGTGCTCGGCGACTGCGATGACTATCAGCCTTCCGTATGTGAGGAACCCATATCCAAGGGTGACTTCCTAAGTTATGACGAAAAGTATCGCGGAGGCAACGAGGGGATGGCAGCAAGCGAGAAACGCATTCCCGCCGATCTCCCGAAGGAGGTAGCTGAAAGAGTGCAGCATCTCGCCTGCGAAACTTTCCGCGTGCTTTCCTGCCACGGCGTCAGCAGAGTCGATGTAATGATAGATGAAAAGGACGGTCAAATATACGTAAATGAGATCAATACCATCCCCGGATCCCTTTCGTACTACCTCTGGGAGGCCACAGGAATAAAGTTTGCCGACCTTATGGACCGCCTCGTGCAACTCGCCCTTAAACGCAAGCGGGAGGTGGAACGCAAGACATTCAGCTACGACCGCAACATCTTCGCCCTCGGAGGCGGAGGAAAAGGGGGAGTAAAGGGAGCTAAAGGAGCAAAATTCTAAAGATAACGCAAAACGTAATACGCACAACGCATAACGCAAGATGAAAAAATTCACTGAATATTCGACCCCGCTCAACCTCTCAAACGTAAACAAAGAGATACTTGAGCTCTGGGACCGCCATAATCTTTTCGAGACATCGATGGATGTCCGCAAGGGTTGCCCCACTTTCGTATTCTTCGAAGGACCTCCGTCGGCCAACGGCATGCCCGGCATCCACCATGTAATGGCGCGCACAATAAAGGACATCTTCTGCCGCTATAAGACAATGAAAGGCTTCCATGTGAAGCGCAAAGCCGGTTGGGACACCCATGGCCTTCCAGTGGAACTCGGAGTGGAGAAAACCCTCGGCATCACAAAGGAGGACATCGGCAAGAAAATTTCAGTAGAGGAATACAATGCGGCTTGCCGCCGCGAGGTGATGAAATATACCAAGGAGTGGACCGACCTCACGCACAAGATGGGCTATTGGGTAGATCTTGACAATCCTTACATCACCTACGACAACTCCTACATCGAATCAGTATGGTGGCTGCTCCGCCAGCTCTACGACAAGGGATATCTTTACAAGGGCTATACAATCCAGCCTTATTCACCTGCTGCCGGCACAGGGCTCTCAAGCCACGAGCTCAACCAGCCGGGTTGCTACCGCGACGTGAAGGACACTACCGCCACAGCTCTCTTCAAGGTTCTTGATCCGAAAGAGGAGATGACAGGCTGGGGTGAACCTTACTTCATGGCATGGACCACCACACCATGGACACTACCTTCCAATACAGCACTCTGTGTAGGACCGAAATTCGACTATGTGGCTATCCGCACATACAATCCCTATACCGGAACTCCCATTACCGTAGTGATGGCGGAAGTGCTTGTGCCTTCCTACTTCAAAGCGGAAGGCGCAAAGACCCCTCTTGCAGACTACAAGCACGGCGACAAAGTAATTCCATATGAGATAGTAGGTCGCTGGAAAGGCACCGACCTCGTGGGTATGCGTTATGCGCAGCTGATGCCGTGGGTGAAGCCCACAGAGAAGGTCAGCGAATTTGCTGCGGATTTCGTAAAGGAATATGCAGACGCTCATCCCCAAAAATGCTATGAAGTCGGCACCGACCGTTTCGTCGAAATCGCAGACGAGGCATTCCGCGTGATACCGGGCGACTATGTGACCACGGAAGACGGTACCGGTATCGTACACATCGCGCCCACATTCGGCGCTGACGATGCCAAAGTGGCGAAAGCCGCCGGTATTCCGGCTCTCTTCATGGTGAATAAGAGAGGAGAGACACGTCCGATGGTAGACCTTACCGGTAAATACTTTACGCTCGACGAACTCGCTCCTGAATTCATAGAGAAATGCGTAGACGTAGACCTCTACAGCAAACACGCCGGCGACTACGTGAAGAACGCCTATGATCCGAAATTCAATGAAGGCGGAAAATATGACGAGGCCGCAGCTTCAAAAGCGGAAGACCTCAATATAGTGCTCTGCATGGAGATGAAAATGGCCGGCCAAGCCTTCAGCATCGCCAAGCACGTACACAACTACCCCCATTGCTGGCGCACGGACAAACCGGTGCTCTACTATCCGCTCGACAGCTGGTTTATCCGTACTCCGGAAGCCCGCGAACGTCTGATAGAGCTCAACAAAACCATCAAGTGGAAGCCGGAGTCGACAGGAACAGGACGTTTCGGCAAATGGCTTGAAAACGTTCAGGACTGGAACCTCAGCCGTTCCCGCTACTGGGGGACACCGCTGCCTA
Source organism: uncultured Porphyromonadaceae bacterium (assembly GCA_947175295.1). Classification (GTDB taxonomy): domain Bacteria; phylum Bacteroidota; class Bacteroidia; order Bacteroidales; family Muribaculaceae; genus Lepagella. The sequence goes on along the minus strand of CAMWMK010000035.1, from coordinate 19,875 downwards.
TCTGGCGCACTGAAGACGGCAAGGAGGAAATCTGCATCGGCAGCTATCAGGAGCTCTACGATGAGATAGAAAAAGCAGTCAAGGCAGGAGTAATGAAGGAAAATCCGTTTGCCACAAAGGGATTCAAACCGGGCGACTACTCCAAGGAAAACTATGATAAGATTGATCCGCACCGTCCATACGTAGACGACATCACCCTCGTTTCGGCAAGCGGCAAGCCCATGAAGCGCGAGCTCGACCTCATCGACGTATGGTTTGACTCCGGCGCTATGCCTTACGCACAGTGCCACTACCCATTTGAAAACAAGGAGGCTCTTGACAGCCACGAGATCTATCCGGCAGACTTCATCGCTGAGGGAGTAGACCAGACACGCGGCTGGTTCTTCACCCTGCATGCAATCGCAGGTATGGTGTTTGACTCTGTAAGCTACAAGGCTGTAATCTCTAACGGCCTCGTGCTTGACAAGAACGGCAATAAGATGAGCAAGCGTCTCGGCAACGCCATAGATCCCTTCGGCAATATCGAGAAGTTCGGAAGTGATCCCGTTCGTTGGTATATGATCTCCAATTCGTCGCCTTGGGACAACCTTAAGTATGACGAAGACGGTGTGGCCGAAGTGAGCCGTAAGCTTTTCTCGACTCTTTACAACACCTACAAGTTCTTCGCACAGTATGCAAACGTAGACGGATTCACGGGTGACGAACCCCAGGTGCCCGTTACCGAACGTCCGGAAATCGACCGCTGGGTGCTCTCGCTTCTAAATTCGCTCGTAGCTGAAGTGGAGAAAGACCTTGATGATTATGAACCCACCAAAGCTGCGCGAGCCATCGAGACATTCGTCAACGACAACCTCTCCAACTGGTATGTTCGCCTTAACCGCAAGCGTTTCTGGGCGGGCGAAATGGATGACGACAAGCTTGCCGCCTATCAGACCCTTTATTCATGCCTTAAGACGGTAGCTCTCCTTATGGCTCCGTTCGCACCTTTCTATGCAGACCGACTCTATAGCGACCTGACGGGGGCCCCGGCCGAAGGCGAAGGATACGCATCTGTACATCTCGCTGACTTCCCGACCAATGATCCGGCACTCGTAGATCCCGCACTGGAACGCCGTATGGCCCTCGCGCAAATCGCCACCTCGCTCGTGCTCGCTCTTCGCCGAAAAGTGAATATAAAGGTTCGTCAGCCACTCAGCCAGCTCCTTATGCCGGCCATCGATGCCGCACAGAAAGCTGATTTTGAAGCCATCGCTTCCCTTGTAGCGGCAGAAGTGAATGTAAAGGAAGTCAAAATCGTAGACAATGAGGAGTCAGGACTCGTGAAGAAGGTAAAAGCCGACTTCAAGAAACTCGGACCACGCTATGGCAAGGTGATGAAGGACCTCGGCAAGGCTATCTCAGCCATGAGCGCGGAGCAGATCGCCCTGATCGAGAGGGAAGGGCAGATCACATTCGCAGATATCGCAGGGAGCCCGGTAGTGACACTCGACGATGTCGAAATAATCCCCGAGGATGTCCCGGGATGGCTCGTTGCAAATGAAGGAAACGTCACTGTAGCCCTCGACGTGACGGTGACCGAAGCTCTGCGCAACGAAGGACTTGCACGCGAACTGATCAACCGCATACAGAATATCCGCAAGGACTCTGACTTCGCGATCACAGACCGCGTGAAAGTAATGCTTTCCGACACTCCTGAAGTAAAGGCCTGCCTTGAGGAATATAAGGATTATATCGCCTCTCAGGTGCTCGCGGATTCCATCGAGCTCGCAGCGGAAGTCCCGGCTCCGGCTAAGGAGCTTGACATCGACGGAATGAAGATTCTCGCAAACGTAGTGCGCTGAAGGATATGACCGATACTTCAATCAGTAACGGCACCCGCCACCAGGTGATCTCCACCGGGTGGTGGGTGACTATTGTGATGCTGCTGATCATCATAATAGACCAAGCAGTGAAGTTCTATGTCAAGACCAACTTCTATCTTGGCGAGGCATATGAAGTGTTTCCGTGGTTTCAGATAAAGTTTATCGAAAACAACGGAATGGCCTTCGGGATGGAACTCTTCAACAAATTCATACTGACGTTCGGCAGAATTGCGGCCGTCGGATTCTTCATCTGGTTTATAAAGAAGACTCTCTCACTGACCAATCTACGCAAGGGATTCTACATAGCATGCGCACTCATCACTGCCGGAGCCGCCGGCAATATCTTCGACTGCGTCTTCTACGGAGAAATCTTCAACAATCCCTTTCCGCCGGAACACGCAGTGCTCTTTCCAGCCGGAGGAGGATATGCAGGATGGTTTGAAGGAAGAGTGGTGGATATGCTCTATTTCCCCTTCTTCTCATTCACGTGGCCCTCATGGATACCGGGGCTGGGAGGAAAGGAATACGAGTTCTTCCAGTATATCTTCAATATCGCGGATGCAGCCATATGCGTAGGTGTGGCACTCCTCATAATATTCTTCTCTTCAGACTGCTCCAAGGCTTTCAATGAAGTCTTCGACAAGCCGGAGAAAAACGAAACCGAAAAGAAATAAGATTCTCAGTTACTGTCCATGATCAATAAATACATGTCTACCACCATCCTGCTCGCAATATTGGCGACCGGATGCTCTAAACGACCGAAGGGAATTCTCAGCGAAGACAAAATGGTGGCTGTAATGGCCGACATCCAGATCGCTGAGGCATACGAACGTTCGGGCGACGCCAACAGCTATCTTCATGGACGCGAACGGGAACTGCTTGGACGCGGCATCCTCATGCAGCATGGAGTGACACCGGAGGAGATGGACAGCACATTGGCCTGGTATGGCCGCAATATGGATGAGTATCCGAAACTTTATAAGAAAATAGACGCAGAACTAAGCAGAAGGCAACTGAAATACGCAAGAGCGGCAGGAGAGTCGGAAAAAGAGGGCTCTTCTGCCGACCTCTGGCCTTACGGACGACACTACGTACTTACCGATAAATCGCTTACCGACGGCATCATAGTCAGCATACCATCAAACGAACTCGCACCAGGCGACAAACTGACTTGGAAAATGGCAGTGGATGGGGCAGATAGCCGCACTCTTACACTCGGAGTGGGCTATACGGACGGCACTTCAGAAATATATAAACAAGTGAACAGAAGCGACGAGAGATGGGTTGAAGTGACACTACAGACCGACTCCCTTCTTGAAGTGGAGCAGATATTCGCCATAGCGGATTTCGAGCATACACGTCCGCGTGTATTCATTGACAGCGTACAGCTCACACATATTCCCTTCAATCGGGAAGAATTCAATCGAAAAGGATTTCAACGAGTTATCCGACCTGCAGGACGCAAAATCATCCTTCCTCCAGACACTTCAGCAAATTCAAGCCGTGTGCCTGACTCAATAACATCCAAGCCCTCCTTATCCACAGAAAAAAGCCTTGGCGTAAGCACACGCCGATAACGGTTGAAATAACTACCATAGACCCAATACCATCGCTCTTCAGCCACTTTATCCCACTCCTGAAAAGCGCGATGAATCTCAAACACCTTACTCTGCGAGACACGACACACCAATTCCCTTCCATCAGTCATAGTACACAGGCACACTATTGAGTGAGCCTTCATATCGTCGCCCTCCAGCTCTTCCTTCGTGCAACGATGGCTTACCGTAACCTGACGTCCAAAACGATTGTTGATCTCATTCATCAGTTCTCGAAACCTCGGACCATGGCTCGATGTATCCTTTATCCTCCTATATCGAATCAGAAAGTGTATCATCTCATGAATCACCACATCCTCAAGCACTCTCTCCTCAAGGTCATATCGGTCGCTGAGAGTGAGGTGGTACGTTTCCTTACCTCGCTTGAAAAGGGCTTTATCACATTCTACCTTGAACTGCCCCATAAACGAGCGGGCCGACGATATATGAAACAACGGCCGAGGAAGTTCTCCGGAGAAAATCTCATTATTGAATCTATCAAAACCCTTCTCTAAAAAATCAAGTGTAGCCTTCATTTAATTTCCTTTCTATTTATTGCATACGCGCCTCCGGCCAAAATAACCATCCATAGCAATACACCCCAAAGGGGTATCTGATATTCAATCACAAATTCACTACCAAATGAAAGCAAATCCACGCTTTTGAGCATATATCCGTACCCATGGTCGAGAACAAGCCCCATCCATCCAATCTCCCATCCAAAGGAGAGCAGGATAAGGAAAATCAATGCTAAAGAGAGATATATCGGAAGTAGGGGAAGAATGAGTAGATTAGACGGTAGGAACATCAACGGTATCTGAGAGAAATAATAAGATGTCAGCACCCAAGAGGCCGCAGTAGCCACCATAGTAGCTATCAACGCCCCACATATATAGAAAATCACCGGATGATGCCTATGTCCGATAGGATTGAGTCGAGAAGCGAAAGCAATCAATGAGCCTACACATACCACACTCAACTGGAATCCGGCATCAAACAACGCCAACGGATCAACAAGCAGAATCAGCAGGCATGCAGAACAAAGCGCATTACCGGAACAATTCCTCCTCTCAGCCATAATGCCAATGAAAGCGAATGTGGTCATAAGGCATGCACGTACGGAAGAATATGCCATACCTGTGACCGCCACGTACAACCACAGTACAATCAGGGCTAAAGCGTAGCTCCATTTGTATCTACCGGCAAGTTTGACGGGCCACATCAGAAAGATAAGAAAACCGGCAAGGATGCCGATGTGGAGGCCGCTAAGAGCAAGCATATGGGCCATGCCACCGTTGGCAAAGGTGAGTCGCGTCTTTTCATCGAGACCGGATTTATCACCCATCAGAATGGCATTGAGGAAATCGGCAGTCGACTTATCAAGACAGCTGCGCTCTATGGCTATCTCGACTTTCTCCCGAAAACTGATGAGGAAATAGCGTGGAGACCTGCTATGTCCAACTTTAACAATACTCTTAGGGATTATCCTTCCGGTATATATGATGCCGGCTGCCCGCATCATGGGCTGAATTCGAAGACCAAACTCAGTAGTGTCAGCAGATACCGCTTTCAGTCGCTTAGTCGGAATCCTTATGATGTCGCCCGGGGAAACCTCAGTCACACCGCTTCGAATCCTCGCCTTAGCACCGTTGGTGCCGTCAATGACGACATCTATCCTTTCACCATAGGTCTTCGAAAGGACGCCTGTGACTTCACAATAAAGCGAATCAGGAATACTATTACCAAAGGCTTGTGTAAGGTCGAGCGGACGGTTGAGAGCCTCGTCGGTCACCCCTATGCCGACAAAAAGGATAATCACCCACACCATATGCCATTTGCCTAAACGGAACGAGGCAACTGGATTTTTGGAGGCATTAAGGATAAGCAGATAGATCACGCCTGCGGACGCAATCGGAATAATTCCAAACCACCATGGGATAGCGCACAGATATGAACCGCCTATGCCGGCGGCCAACGCGAGAGTCGGGATAAGCGGGCCCTTATACATGACTTCCTTCTAAGCGCCGTCGGTCCAGATCTTCCATGCTCCTACGGCCTGCAGACGAAGCATCTCCAGACCGTTGCTGACGACGCATCCATGGGCCTTACAAATCCTCATGAAAAGCGTCTCAGCCGGATTGTAGACCAAATCAAAGCATATCTGACCTTTATGAAGGTATTCATATGGGAAAGGAGGAGCAGCATTGACTTCAGGACTTGTCCCCAGCGGAGTACAGTTGACAACCGCCTTGGCTTGATATACTTTCTCAGGAGTGAGTTCACTATAAGCCAAACAGTCGTCTCTATGTGTACGGCCTACAAGCTGAGTTTCAAATCCAAGCTTACGCATTGACCACACGACAGCTTTCGAAGCCCCTCCCGTACCGAGAATAAGGGCCATAGGTTTTTTCCCGGCATCATCAGGCAATACATCGCCAACAGATGAGAGCACCTGCTTAAACGACTCCGAAAAGCCATATGCATCGGAGTTGAATCCTTTCAGATGGGTGATTAGGCCATCTTCATCACGATTGATCTTTATTACATTGACCGCACCGATTTCCCGCGCTTCCTCACTTAAGGCATCAAGATAGCTGATAACTTCCACCTTATAGGGAATAGTCACGTTAAGGCCATCAAGCTTCGTATGCCGGTTTAACAGACCTGGCAAAAGGTCGATGCGTTCAAGTGGAAACAGTTCATAGCTGGCATCTATACCCTCATTCATGAATTTCTCATTGAAATACCGGGCAGAGAAGGAATGACCCAGAACTTTTCCGATAAGCCCGAATTCCCTTCTCACCATATCACAACCCTCTCATCTTTTTCCCTCCACATCGAGTCTCCCGGCTCTATACCGAAGGCTTCGTGAAACTCGTCGATATTGCGTATAGTAGCGTTAGTGCGAAGACTGCCCAGCGAATGGGGATCTGTCTTAGTACGGAGTTGAATTTCCTCATCCCTGATGTTCTCGGCCCATACACCGGCATAAGAGATATAGAACCTCTGGAGCGGAGAGAATCCGTCGATGTCTGCAGCCGGTTCATCATGGTTGCTGTCAAGGTATGCCGTGAGAGCAACTCTCAGGCCTCCCTGATCGGCAATATTCTCTCCGAGAGTGAACCGCCCATTAGCATGGACACCCGGAAGCACTTCGATGGCGTCAAACTGTTCCACAAGTTTATCGGCAAGAGCCTTGAAACGTTTGGAATCCTCATCCGTCCACCACTCCGCAAGATTACCGTTCTTATCAAACTGGCGTCCGCTGTCGTCGAATCCGTGGGTCATCTCGTGTCCTATCACGACTCCGATCGCACCGTAGTTGAGCGCATCGTCAGCCTTCGGATCAAAGTAGGGGGGCTGCAGGATGGCTGCGGGAAAACAAATTTCATTGGTAGTCGGATTGTAATATGCGTTGACAGTCTGTGGAGTCATATGCCATTCCTCTTTATCGACCGGTTTGTTCATTTTAGAATAGTTGTCTTTCACATACCATTTCGATGCTTCAAGCACATTTTCCAAATAAGATTTCGCAGGATCGATATGTATGGCGGAATAATCCTTCCACTTGTCGGGATAGCCAATCTTCACAGTGAAAGTAGACAGCTTGTCGAGAGCTTTCGCCTTCGTTTCATCGCTCATCCAGGGCAACTCCTCAATGTGTTTGCCAAGCGATTTCGTTAGGTTCTTCACAAGCTTCATCATGTATTCCTTATTCTCTTCGGGAAAGTATTTCTCCACATAGAGCTTTCCTACTGCCTCTCCAAGCATGGAGTTGGGAATCCTCATAGCACGTTTCCATCTCGGTTCAAGTTCTTCCTTACCGCTCATAACCCTATCATAGAAATCGAAACTTGCATTTATGAAGTCGTCGCTAAGAAGTCCTGTGGCATCGTTGACAGATTCGAATGTCATATAGTCCTTTATTTCCTGCGGTGCCAAGGTTTTCATATATGACGTTATGAATTCGGTAAATGCGGGATTTACGATATTCGCCTTGTCTACCTCCTCGAGTCCCAGAAGATTGAAATAAGAGTCCCAATTGAAATCCGGGAACTTCTTCCTTATTTCCTCGATTGTCATTATGTTGCAGCGTTTCCTCGGATCCCTACGGTCTTCACGTGTCATCTTATGGCGTGCGAATTCGGTTTCAAGCTTGATGACAGCGTTCCATACGCGCTCCTGAGCAGCCTCGTCGTATCCTATGAGTTCCATCAGACGCATCACGTATTTGCGGTAGGCAGTGAGAATCTCTTCGTTACGCTCGTTTTTTTCCAGATAGAAGTCGCGGTCTCCGAGTCCAAGACCCACTTCTCCGATATGAAGGATATTCATGTCGGAGTTCATAGCATCCGTACCAACACCGGTACCGAAAAAACTTCCACCGATTCCTGAGTGCTGCCATGCGAGCAGCTCGTCCATCTTGGAAGCATCAGCATTAGCTATCCTGTCGATGATAGGAAGCAGGGGAGTGGCCCCTTCCCGATTAAGCCTCTCTTCATCCAGCCCCATGGCATAGAGGTCGCTTACCTTCTGCGCTACGGTGCCTACAGTCTTGGCGTCGTCATGCAGTGAAAGGTTTACAATCAGATCCTTCAACTGTTCGCGAGCGTTTTCGCGTAGAAGGTCAAACATTCCAAAACGTGAATACTCAGCCGTCAGCGGATGCTTTTCTTTCCATCCTCCGCAGGCATAAAGGAAGAAGTCTTCTTTAGGAGAGACTGTCGTGTCAAGATTTTCTATGTTTACTCCGTGAGTCATACTTGTGGGGATTTGGATACTTCGGACAGTGTCCTCAGCAATGTGTGGTCAGAATCATTCAAATTAAAAGTCACATCTTCAATTCTTCGAGCTCCATCGTAGCGAGTTCCCATAGAGACATTCCGTTTTCAAGGTCTTTCCGGGCCTTTGCATACGCGTCGAGGGTTTCTTGAGAAGTATCTCCTGAAGCTATCTTGTCTTCAATCTCCTTTTGAAGGGCTTCAAGTCTTGATATTTCCTCTTCAGCATCTTTCACCTTCTTCTCAGCTTTCTTCACTACCTTTTCCCGAGCTTTCTGTTCGGCATACGATAGTTTAGGGCTAATTTGAGAAGCGGAGTTATCCTGCTGCCTTGTTTCTGGATTGGATTCCTGAACAGAGGATAACTCTGTTTGTTTCCCAGTAGGAGACTTAGTGAGTTCAAGGTCCCGAAGGTTCTCAAGATTTTTCGAACGCAGGAAATCATAGATACCACCGAGGTTTTCCTTAATCTTACCTCCACCGAACTCGTAAACTTTTTCCACAAGACCATCAAGGAAATCACGGTCATGGCTCACGACTATCACTGTTCCGTCGAAGTCGCGTATCGCATCCTTAAGAATGTCTTTGGTCTTCAGGTCAAGATGGTTGGTGGGCTCGTCAAGTATAAGGAAATTAACCGGCTCAAGAAGCAACTTGATCATCGCAAGGCGAGTCTTCTCACCTCCCGACAACACCTTCACTTTCTTGTCGGAAGCCTCTCCTCCAAACATAAAAGCTCCAAGGATATCACGAATCTTGAGACGAATATCGCCTACAGCCACATTGTCTATGGTCTCGAACACAGTAAGGTCTTCATCAAGGAGCTGCGCCTGGTTCTGGGCGAAATATCCGATCTTGACGTTATGGCCGAGCTTAAGGGTACCCGTATGGTCAATCTCTCCCATTATGGCTTTCACAAGGGTGGATTTACCTTCACCGTTCTTGCCCACGAAGGCAACCTTCTCTCCACGGCGTATACGAAAATCGGCATGGTCAAACACCTGATGGTCGCCATACGCCTTACCAACATCCTCAACGATAAGCGGGAAATCGCCAGAACGCGGTGCGGGAGGGAACTTAAGGCGCAACCGAGAGTTGTCTACTTCATCGACTTCTATCGGAACGATTTTTTCAAGCTGCTTGATACGGCTCTGCACCTGAATCGCTTTGGTAGCCTGATATCGGAAACGCTCTATAAACGCCTTTATTTCGGCTATCTGTTTCTGCTGGTTCTCATATGCACGCATCTGCTGCTCCACACGCTCCTTCCTCAAGGCAGTATAGGGAGTGTAGCTGACCTTATAATCGTAGGCTTTACCACAGGAAATCTCAATAGTACGCTTGGTGACGTTGTCAAGAAACGCACGGTCGTGGCTGACAAGCATGACAGCCCGCGCCTTGGTCTGAAGGAACTGCTCAAGCCATTGTATCGATTCGATGTCAAGATGGTTGGTCGGCTCATCAAGAAGAAGCAAGTCGGGTTTCTGGAGCAAGATCTTAGCAAGTTCCACCCGCATGCGCCAACCACCGGAGAATTCCGATGTAGGACGATCGAAATCCTCACGGCTGAAACCAAGCCCCAAAAGGGTCTTTTCCACTTCCGCTTCCATATTGTCGGCACCCTCCATTGCAAGACGGTCGTTGAGATACTCCATGTCTTCTATCAGCCTGGCATATGAATCGCTCTCATAGTCGGTGCGTGAGGCCAGCTGCTCGTTAAGATTTTCAAGACGAGCCTTATGCTCGTCTATCCTGGCGAATGCTTTTCTGGCCTCATTGATGATGGAAGTGTCATCGGCCAGCTTCATCTGCTGTGGAAGATAGCCAATAGTGACTTCCGAAGGTTTAGCGACAGTTCCGGAAGTCGGCTGCTGCAGTCCGGCTATTATCTTGAGCATAGTGGATTTACCCGCACCGTTTTTCCCAGCCAGGCCGATCTTGTCAGTCTTGTTAATGACGAAACTCACGTCGGAAAATATCGGACGTGCGGAAAACTCCATTGTCAAGTCGTTGACACTTACCATTCTTTTTTCAATTATAAATTAAAAACAAAAAATCAGAGGGTCATTCCCTTTCATCATGATATTTAATCGCCGCTTTCATAAACGACATGAAGAGCGGATGCGGATTGAGCACAGTACTTGAATATTCAGGATGATACTGCGTACCAACCATCCAGCGTTTACCGGGAATCTCCACCACTTCCACAAGTCGGGACTGAGGATTTTCTCCAACGCAGCGCATACCGGCGACTTCAAATTCCTTACGGTAAGAATCGTTAAACTCATAGCGATGGCGATGACGCTCCCTAATGTCTGATCTGCCATAGGCCTCAGCTACAAGGCTATCAGGAGCAAGACGGCAATCATAAGCGCCAAGACGCATTGTGCCCCCCATATCGGAAATATGCTTCTGCTCCTCCATCATGTCGATGACGTTATGTTTGGTCTGAGGGTCCATCTCAACGCTGTTGGCATCGGTGTATCCAAGGACATTGCGTGCAAATTCAATGACCATACACTGCATGCCGAGACATATGCCAAATGTAGGAATATCTTTTTCCCGACACCACTTAAGAGCCACAAACTTTCCTTCTATACCTCTGTTTCCGAAACCAGGAGCGATGACGACACCATCAAGCCCCTCCATCATTTCAGCCACATTATCTTCCGTAAGCCTTTCGCTATGGATATATTTCAACCGAAGCTTATGGTGGCAATACGTAGCCGCCTGAAAGAGTGACTCATTGATCGATTTATAAGCGTCCTGAAGTTCGACATACTTTCCGACAAGGCCAATCGTCACAACTTTCTCAGCTGTATGTATCTTCTCAACAAAGTCAAGCCAGGGCTTCATAAGAGGCTCTCCATAGGTGGGGACATGCATCTTTCGGAGCACTATCTCATCCATATTCTGAGAATGGAGCATCAGGGGCACCTCATAGATGCTCGGGCAGTCGAGCGACTGGATTACTGCATCCTTCGCCACATTGCAGAACTGAGCTATCTTGGCCCGCATGCCTTCCGGAATGTCATGCTCTGTACGGAGCACCAGCACATCAGGCTGAATGCCGAGCTGCTGAAGCTGCTTGACAGAGTGCTGAGTGGGCTTTGTCTTCAGTTCCTTGGCAGCTCGTAGATAGGGCACATATGTAAGATGGACGCATAGCGCGCTGTCCTCAAGTTCCCAGCGGAGCTGACGTACCGCTTCAAGGAAGGGGAGGGATTCTATGTCGCCTACAGTTCCTCCTATCTCTGTGATGATGAAGTCAAACTTGCCGGTGTCGCCCAGAAGCTTTACGTTGCGCTTAATTTCATCAGTGATGTGAGGAATGATCTGCACAGTCTTGCCAAGATAATCGCCATGACGTTCTTTTTCAATTACGTTTTTGTAAATTCGCCCGGTCGTGACATTGTTGGCTCGGGAAGTTGGCACGTTGGTGAATCTCTCGTAGTGTCCCAAGTCAAGATCCGCTTCATGACCATCTTCAGTCACGTAGCACTCTCCGTGCTCATAGGGATTGAGGGTTCCGGGATCGATATTGATGTAAGGATCGAATTTCTGTATAGTGACCCGATAGCCGTGAGCATTGAGCAGACAGGCGAGAGATGAAGAAATGATTCCTTTTCCGAGTGAAGAAACCACTCCTCCCGTAACAAAAATGTATTTTGTCTCCATACTGATATTTTTTAACGGGATACAAAATTAATATTTTTTTACGAGATTGCAAAATAATTTTGCAATCTCGGCATCAAAGCTGCAAATAAAAAATCTCCCTCCTGCCTTATTCAGCAGGAGGGAGATGGGGTGAAATGAAAAGTGTCAGTCTTCTTCTTTCGCTTCAGTTACTTTCGGGAGCGTAATATACAGGAAAAGCCATCCAAGGAATCCGGCCAGGAAAGAACCTATAAGTATACCGAGTTTTGCATTGTTTAGAATCTGAGACATATACACGTCTTCGCCAAAGGTAAGATTAGCAATGAAGAGAGAAACAGTGAAACCGATACCACCCAGCACCGAGACAGCTGCAAGCTGCGACCACGTGCTTCCTTCCGGCATAGGGGCGAGCTTTGCTTTTATGCACATCCAACTGAAGGCGAAAATACCGATAAACTTTCCGAGTACAAGACCTGCTATGATGGCTATCGAAACACCGGAAAAGATGTCGGCCACATTCACGTCGCCAAGCCATATGCCTGCATTGGCAAACGCGAACAGAGGCACGACAATGAAGTTGACAACAGGATGCAGGGAGTCTTCAAGATCCTGAAGAGGGGAGATCACCTTATCAGAAGCAGATTCTATTTCTTTAAGCCAGTTGGTCTGCTCCTTGGTAAGGATGCCACGACTATCGAGCTTTAACTCGTCTTCCTGAGAGAAATGACCGATTGACTGACGTATAGCCTTAATATATTTATTAGGTGCATATACAGGTTTTGCCGGGACACAGAAGGCTACGAGCACTCCAGCGATGGTAGGATGCACACCCGACTGAAGGAAAAGGAACCATACAAAAATGCCAATCGTCACATAGAATGTCTTGTAATGAACGCCATATATACCTCCTAATATGAGGACGACGAGAAGGCCAGCCGCCCATAGCAGCGACACATAGTCGATATGTCCGGAATAGAATATCGCAATCACAAGGATTCCACCTATGTCATCCACCACAGCAAGGGTAGTAAGGAAGATCTTGAGGCCTATAGGCACACGACTGCCAAGCATGGCCAGCACGCCGAGAGAGAAGGCTATGTCGGTAGCCATAGGTATTGCTGCACCCTGAATGTAATCGGAGCCATGTCCGAGCAGGAAGAAAATACCTACCGGCACTATCATGCCCCCGATAGCCGCCACAATGGGAAGAAGGGCCTGCCGGAAAGAGGAGAGCTCCCCTTCGAGCACCTCCCGCTTGATTTCAAGACCTACTGAGAAGAAAAACACAGCCATCAATGCATCGTTGATGAAATCCATAATCGACATAGGGTGTCCATGATGGCTGAAAAGATTAAAACTACCTATCCGCAGCGCTATGGTATGAGTCCATAATCCGTTGTAGAAATCATGAAGGAAAGGAAGATTCACCACAAGAAGGGCGAGGGCAGTGGCTGCCATAAGCACTGTGCCGCCATTGGTATGGTTCTTTATCGTCTTCCTTGCGATGAAGAATACGTTTGCCATAGTATAAATGTTAAAAGATTTAAAATAGTAACAACAATAAGCCGAAAATGGTTGAATTTAACACTCCGAGAAGATTTTTCTTAAATGAAGAATAGTGATTTTTCAATAATTTTTATTAATTTTGCACTCAAATCCGGATTGTGTGCATTAAGGCGCTGAGTTGAAATGCCCCACGATTCGAATTAAAAACAGGGATAGCGGCGGATACTTTTGAACTAATTGATAATTATTTACAAACATAATATCATTAAATTATGAGTTTAAATATCATTGTGCTTGCCAAGCAAGTGCCTGATACGAGAAACGTCGGAAAAGATGCAATGAAGGAAGACGGCACAGTCAACCGCGCCGCCCTTCCCGCCATCTTCAATCCCGAGGATCTCAACGCGCTTGAGCAGGCCCTCCGCCTTAAGGATATGTATCCCGGCTCAAAAGTGACTATCCTGACTATGGGTCCGGCCCGTGCAGCAGAAATCATCCGTGAAGGCCTATACCGCGGCGCAGACAATGGAGTAGTGCTCTCCGACCGTGCGTTTGCCGGTTCAGATACCCTCGCCACATCCTATGCGCTTAGTGCAGCAATCAAGAAAATTGGAAACTTCGACATCATCATCGGCGGCCGCCAGGCCATCGACGGCGACACCGCACAGGTAGGTCCGCAGGTTGCAGAGAAGCTCGGACTTCCCACAGTGACTTATGCTGAGGAAATCATAAATGCTGACAATGGCAAAGTTACAGTGAAACGCCGTATCGAATCAGGAGTAGAGACCGTAAAGGCTCCGCTTCCGCTCGTAGTGACAGTCAACGGCAGTGCGGCTGACTGCCGCCCCAGAAACGCGAAATGCCTTCAGAAATACAAATACGCAGCCGTACCTTCAGAAGTAGCCAACGATGACAAGAAGAAAGAGCTCATCGAGAAGCGCCCTTACCTGAACATAGGGGAATGGAACGCCGCTTTCGTTGAAGCAGACCTCGCTCAATGCGGCCTCGCAGGTAGCCCCACAAAGGTGAAGAGCATTGAAAACGTAGTCTTCACAGCTAAGGAAGCACGCAAGATAGAGAACACAGACGAGGCCATTGAAGACCTCATCAAAGAACTATTCGCTAACCACACAATCGGCTAATACAGTAATATTATGGCAGACAAGAACAATCTTATCGTATATCTTGAATACGAAGACGGCAAAGTGGCTGATGTGAGCTTAGAGCTCCTCACCAAAGGACGCCAGCTGGCCGATAAACTTGGCATCAAGCTCGAAGCAGTAGTGGCCGGCGACAACCTGAAAGATATCGAAAAACAGGTGATGCCCTACGGCGTAGACACCCTCTACAAAGTTGAAGACAAACGCCTATATCCCTATACGTCTCTTCCACACAGCTCAATTCTGATCAACCTCTTCAAGGAAATCGAGCCGCGCATCGCCTTCATGGGTGCAACCTCCATAGGCCGAGACCTCGGTCCGCGCGTATCCAGCGCACTCCACAGTGGCCTGACCGCAGACTGCACCTCCCTTGAGATAGGAGACTATACCGACGCAAAGACAGGAAAAGAATATAAAGACCTTCTCTATCAGATCCGCCCGGCATTCGGAGGCAACATCGTAGCGACAATCGTGAATCCCGACTGCCGTCCGCAGATGGCTACAGTACGCGAGGGCGTCATGAAGAAGGAAGTACGTGATTCCAACTACACTGGACAGGTGGTTGACCTTGACGTCAACAAATACACGGACAACGCAGATTTCGCAGTAGAAATCATCGACCGCCACGTAGAGAAGTCGAAAGTAAACCTCAAGGGAAGTCCGATCATCGTAGCCGGCGGCTACGGAGTAGGCTCAAAGGAGAACTTCGATCTTCTTCAGCAACTCGCAGACGTGCTCGGCGCTGAAGTCGGCGCAAGCCGTGCGGCAGTAGACGCAGGCTGGGTAGACCATGACCGTCAGATCGGCCAGACCGGTGTCACCGTACGTCCGAAACTATATATAGCCTGCGGCATCTCAGGACAGATACAACACATCGCAGGCATGCAGGATTCAAGCCTCATCATCTCAATCAACTCGGATCCTGACGCACCGATCAACGCAATAGCCGACATCGTGATCACGGGCAAGATGGAAGATGTAGTGCCCAAGCTAATCAAATATTACAAAAAGAATTCGAAATAAGCCATGGCTAACTTTTATACAGACAATCCGAATCTCAAATCCCATCTTCAGCATCCCTTGATGAAGAAGATCGTGGAACTCAAGGAACGCAACTTCGCAGATGCAGAGACATATGACTACGCCCCCCTCGACTTCGAGGACGCCATGGACTCCTACGACAAAGTACTCGAAGTGGTAGGCGAGATCTGTGGCGACGTAATCGCTGAGAACGCTGAGGAAGTGGATCATACAGGTCCGCGCGTAGAGAACAACCGAGTGATCTACGCAGAGGGCACAAAGAAGAATCTTGAAGCCTGCCGCAAAGCCGGACTTATGGGTATGTCGATGCCCCGACGTCTCGGAGGCCTCAATTTCCCCATCACTCCCTACATCATGGCTGCAGACATCGTAAGCCGTGCTGACGCAGGCTTTGAAAACCTGTGGGGTCTTCAGGACTGTGCCGAGACCATCTACGAGTTTGCCGATGACGACCAGAAAGAACGCTACATCAAGCGCGTATGTAAGGGAGAGACAATGAGTATGGACCTCACCGAGCCCGACGCCGGCTCAGACCTCCAGAGCGTAATGCTCAAAGCTACACAGAAGGAAGACGGAAGCTGGGTGCTCAATGGAGTGAAGCGATTCATCACCAACGGAGATTCAGACATTCATCTCGTGCTTGCACGTTCGGAAGAAGGTACAAAAGATGGCCGCGGACTCTCAATGTTTATCTATGACAAACGCAACGGCGGAGTAAACGTACGTCGCATCGAAAACAAGATGGGCATCAAGGGAAGTCCGACATGCGAACTTGTATACAAGGATGCACCCGCAGAACTCTGTGGAAGCCGTAAGTTAGGCCTAATCAAATATGTGATGGCCTTGATGAACGGCGCGCGCCTCGGCATCGCCGCTCAGAGCGTAGGCATCTCAGAAGCAGCATACCGCGAAGCACTCGATTATGCGAAAGATCGTAAGCAGTTTGGCAAAGCCATCATCGAATTCCCTGCAGTAGCTGAAATCCTCAGCGTAATGAAGGCCAAGCTTGACGCAAGCCGCGCTCTTCTCTACGCATGCGCCCGCTTTGTAGACATCTACAAGATCTATGATGACATCGCTAAAGAGCGTCCCCTTACAAAGGAGGAAAAACTCGAGGCTAAGGCATACAGCAAACTCGCCGATGCATTCACACCGCTTGCAAAAGGTATGGGGTCAGAATTCTGCAATCAGAATACCTATGACTGCATCCAGATCCATGGCGGCAGCGGCTTCATGAAAGACTACAAGTGCGAACGCCTCTACCGCGACGCCCGAATCA
The DNA here is from genome assembly GCA_947175295.1 of uncultured Porphyromonadaceae bacterium. GTDB lineage: Bacteria > Bacteroidota > Bacteroidia > Bacteroidales > Muribaculaceae > Lepagella. Next base: position 2,994 of record CAMWMK010000035.1, on the reverse strand, counting down.
CGAGCATCTATGAAGGTACTACCCAGCTTCAGGTGGTAGCGGCCATCCGCCACGTAACCACAGGTACTTACCTCAATTTCATCAACGAGGCACTCTCTGCTGAAACAGCAGAAAAGCATGCTGAAGCAAAGAAGCTGCTCAACGAAATGGCAGAACAGTATGAAGCTGCTGTCAAGAGCGTACTTGAAGTAAAGGACCAGGCATACACAGACTTTATGGCACGTCGCCTCGTAGAAATGGCAGGCCACACTGTCATGGGCTGTCTGCTTCTTGAAGAAGCAGGACGCGACGAGGCGTTTGACCGCTCACTCGAAGTATATGTGAAGTACGGACAGGCTGAATGCACCAAACACGCCGACTTCATCTCCAATTTCAAGCCTGAGCAGATGAAAGCCTATACATATTGATATACAGGCGCTTCAACATACGAAACGGCAATAATCCTTACGATTGTTGCCGTTTTTTTTGAATATCTTTTGCAGATTCAAGATTTTTATATAATTTTGCATTTGGAAATCCGCAAGGAATTTCCTTGAATGCTTTGACAGACGCACACAGCAATCTACACAGGTAATCCAACTCCGGAGAAATCCGGATCTAACTTAATAATTTATAAAGATGTCTGATTTAAGGTTTAAAAGCGTAGAGGAAGCTTCATCCCGTAAGCCGGTAGAAGTAAAGCTTCCGGAAGAAAGCGTAGAAAAATACTACGCTAAACAGGTCTTCAACCGCCAGAAAATGTTTGAATACCTTCCGCAATCAACCTACCAAGCACTCGTAGACGCCATCGACAACAAGAAACCACTGAGCCTGTCGCTTGCCGACAGCGTGGCAGAGGGTATGAAGCGTTGGGCCATAGACAACGGGGCTCGCCACTACACCCACTGGTTTCACCCCCTCACAGGAGGTACGGCCGAGAAGCATGACTCCTTCATCGACCATAACGGTGAAGGCGGAGTAGTGTCGGAATTCACAGGGAAACTCCTTGTGCAACAAGAACCAGACGCATCATCATTCCCAAACGGAGGCATCCGCAATACCTTTGAAGCCCGTGGATACTCTGCTTGGGATATTTCTTCTCCGGCATTCATCATAGGCGATACCCTATGCATCCCGACAGTATTCATATCCTATACAGGAGAAAGCCTTGACTATAAAACACCTCTCCTCAAGGCACTCAATTCAGTCGACAAGGCAGCCACAAGAGTGGCCAAATACTTCGACAAGAGCGTAAACCATGTCAAGTCGTATCTTGGATGGGAACAGGAATATTTCCTCGTAGATGAAGCCCTCTACGACGCACGTCCGGACCTCGTCATGACAGGACGCACGCTTATGGGCCACGAATCGGCTAAAAACCAGCAGCTCGAAGACCATTACTTCGGCTCCATTCCAATGCGGGTAGCCGCTTTTATGCTTGATCTTGAGACAGAATGCCATAAACTCGGCATTCCAGCCAAGACACGCCACAACGAGGTAGCTCCCAATCAGTTCGAGCTCGCACCGATCTTCGAGGAAGCCAATCTGGCCAACGACCACAACCAGCTTCTGATGAGCCTAATGACTGAAGTGGCCCGCAAACACAACTTCCGAGTGCTCCTTCATGAGAAACCCTTCGCCGGCATCAACGGCTCCGGCAAGCACAACAACTGGAGCCTCGGTACCGATACCGGGGTACTGCTTTTCGCCCCCGGCAAGACTCCGGAACAGAACCTTCAGTTCATCACCTTCGTGGCAAACGTGATGGCAGCCGTACACAAACACAACGCACTGATGAAGGCCTCAATCATGACAGCCACCAACGCACACCGTTTGGGAGCCAACGAGGCACCTCCGGCAATCATCTCAATGTTCCTCGGAAGCCAGCTGAGCAAAATCCTCGAATCTATAGAGGCCACTGAAGAGGACGCGACTATCAACTTCGACGGCAAAGGCAAAGTAAACCTCGACATAGCCCAGATTCCGGAACTTATGATCGACAATACCGACCGAAACCGAACAAGTCCATTCGCTTTTACCGGCAATAGGTTTGAATACCGAGCTGTCGGCAGCACGGCAAACTGTGCATCAGCACTCATCGCACTCAACGCTGCAGTAGCCGATCAGCTTAACCAGTTTGCAGACAAAGTCGATGCCAGAGTAGCAAACGGCGAACAGCTCAACCAAGCCATCTTCAAGGAGATGCGTCAGCTTATCATTGACTCCAAAGCCATCCACTTCGACGGCAACGGATATAGCGAAGAGTGGAAGAAGGAAGCTGCCGAAAGAGGATTGGATGTAGAGTCAAGCGCTCCCCTGATGTATGATGCCTATACACGTCCGGAGTCACTCGAAATGTTCAAGCGCACTGGAGTCCTAACCGCCAAGGAAGTAGAGGCCCGCAACGAGGTGAAATGGGAAATGTACAGCAAAAAAGTACAGATTGAGAGCCGGGTGCTCGGCGACCTCGCAATCAACCACATCATCCCTGCCGCTACACGCTACCAGAGCTTGCTGCTTGACAATGTATATAAGATCAAAGAGCTTTTCAAGGGCGAAAAGATGGAAAAAATCGCAGCCAACGATCTCAATGCAATCGAGCAGATGGCCGACTATATCGCTGCTATCCGCAAGGGTGTAGACGACATGGTAAGCAAAAGACACAAAGCCAACCGTATGCCAGATGAGCGCAGCAAGGCTATCGCTTACCATGACGATATCGTGCCTGCGATGGAAGAAATCAGAAAGAACATAGATGCTCTTGAGCTTATGGTCGACAACGAAATCTGGCCGCTTCCAAAATACCGCGAGCTGCTTTTCATACGCTAAAAAAGCATTATCAACCGATAACGAATCCCGAAGTCTATTTCCAGACTTCGGGATTTTTTTTATCCATACTTCTGGGTATTCCCTTCGTCTATATTACATCTTATTATAAATCAACTGTTTTTTCTATTTGCTTTCCGATAAAAATCAAATAATTTCAAAAATGTTTGAAATTTATAGTACTATGTA
>CAMWMK010000034.1 GCA_947175295.1 uncultured Porphyromonadaceae bacterium | reverse complement strand
GAAAGAGCGTAGGGCTACACTTCCATTGCGACGAGCAGTATATTCATTTCTGCAGCAACATTCTGAAAGAAAGTAAACAATCACCCACCACAACAGCATGAGGATAACACAAGAACAATTAGCTCTTCTTGACAGTCTAAGGTGCGAGCGCCTTTCATCCAATCCTTCCAATATGCGTCTTGTCGATACCTTCTTCAATAGACGCAACTCTTCTTTAGAGCATACTCTTCAGAATGAAGCAATGGAAGAAGACGAAGAAGGCAGTATAGCATATTATGTCATAAAGGATAATGACGATAATATCCTTTTCTTCTTTTCTTTGAAAAGCGGCTCCCTTTACGACAGCCACTTCGATACAAATCTCATCAAACTTCTCAAAAGTCTAAATTCATTTATTCAGGAAAGTCTGACTGACACAGAGTTAACTTCTGAACAAAGGATTGTGTTGGAAGGTTTTCAAGAGAAAATACGATCTCATAAAGGTATAACAAAACGTGACCTTGAAGATCTTCCACGCAAGAAAGCCAGACTATTTGAGGATCTGGAGAAAGAACTAAATAAAAACATCACACATGTAGGTAAGACTTATTCCGGCATCGAACTGGTACATTTCTGTGCCAATAATGCCTGCGATGAAATATGGAAAACATACGGTTTGCCACATTCTATCGGAGTCATTATATTTTGGCACTTCACTGTCAACAAAATCATTGATTTACGAAAAATACTCGGTATTCAATATCTGTTTCTTTTTGCTGCGGATCTATCTACGGAGGATAGCCTTATAAGCTATTACAGAGACAAACTGGACTTTTTACGCGATACAGAACGAGCCACAATAAAACCTATTTATGATTTGTCTTGTGAATTTATGTATCAGGAAACCAAGGATCTTGAAAATAGACAAAAACAGTTTTTTGATAATTTCAATTTATCTGTAGCAGAAATATAATTAATAGATTTTACCAGGCTTCGGTCGCATGAATCACGCGCCTGAGGCCGTTTTTTGTTCGGATCAAAGTATGCTGGGAAAATAAAGGCAAGGAATTCCTTCAATCAGGAATTCCTTGCCGAACAATCCATAAAAATACCTAATCTGAATATCTATACCTATAAAAAACCTTACTTTATCATTACAATCTTTGACTTCGAACCTGATTTCTTAATATATATGCCCTTTACGGGGTTATAGACCTTCATGCCTGTCAGCGAATAGTATTCCGATTCAAAAGGTTGATCTATATTCCACGAATCCACAGCATTGAATTCTAACTTACTTACTGAGATTGAATTGTCAAGAATGTTTACAGAAACATCATATCCACCAGCTTCGGTTATCTCCCACTTATAGTCACCCTCCTGATTCAAAGCAATCCTATCAGGATTAGAAAAATCACGGAAATACCAATATTCACCATTCCATGTAGACGCTCCTTTCAGCGTGGTAGCAATCTTAAAGTCACCTGTTGCCAGTGCAATATCATTTGCAGAAAACTCATATGGTTTCTCTTCGTTTTGATATAGCGGAGTTCCATCCAGCACATTCCACCCGCCTGAAGTGGCCTCCCCTACAAGAAAAAGCGAGCTGAGGGATATCTCGGTCTCCTGATATGAGGATTTCTCGAATTCTGCTGTCATAGATTCAGTATTGACGGTGATATGATAGTTTGCATCCTCCGTGATAAAGAGCTGGTCGTAGCCTTCATCGAAAATACCCTTGGCAAGCGCTACCTTACCATCATTAATCGCAGTTCCTGAGACGGCTCCATACTCCTCATAGCCCCATTCAGGGACTGTAAGGAACTTAAAACTCTGCCCGGCCTTTAAATACACAATGCCGGAATAGATCTGACTACCGGAAACAGGGAGGAGTGCGGTCGCCCTGTCGAGATTCCATCCATAGAGAGTGCCGTCTCCTACTATATAGAGATTGTCTGCCTTTCCGCAAAATGCCGATAATATCAGCACTATTGCCATTAGATTTACACGTATACTCATCATTGTCGTTATGATATTAAATTAAATGTCCTGATCATATAGGTTTTACAGATATAGCATAGCCTCCGCCAGAAGCAGCCTTAAGCTTCAGTTTTGTATTGCTTGTCACTTTTTTCCTCGATATAGTGTAGGCCTGTGGATTGTCGCGATAGTCGGCATCTTTCGCATCAGCATATATCACGGCCTCATACTTCCGTCCCGGCTCAAGAAAATCAAATGACAGCGTAGACTCATACCCGTCTTCATTAGCAGTGCAACCGACATACCAGTCGTCACCACCCTTCGCTCTGCGGGCAGCAACGATGTAGCGTCCTGGTTCAGCAGCCAGATAACGGCTTTCATCCCAATCTACCGGAACATCCTTAATAAACTGAAAAGCATCCATAAAACGCTCATATACCTCCGGCACATCCGCCGCCATCTGCAGAGGGCTATACATAGTCACATACAACGCAAGCTGACGTGCGAGAGTACTGTTGACATGCCCCTGACTCTGGGGATTCACTTTCTTCATATCCATTTCAAAGATTCCCGGAGTGTAATCCATGGGGCCGCCCTGAAGACGTGTGAAAGGGAGCACTGTAGTATGCGAAGGCTTGTTGCCTGCAAATGACTCATATTCAGAGCCACGCGCGCTTTCATTTCCTATAAGGTTGGGATAGGTGCGGCAGAGTCCGGTAGGCCGTACCGCCTCATGGGCGTTCACCATGATATGATGTTTTGCGGCTTCTGTCACTGCATAGAGGTAGTGATTGTTGAGCCATTGACCGTAATGATGCTCTCCTCGTGGAATCATATTGCCGACATAGCCGCTCTTGACAGCATTGTAGCCATACTTATCCATAAGCCGGTAGGCCTCTTCCATATGACGCTCATAGTTGCGCACTGAGCCTGACGTCTCATGGTGCATCATCAGCCTCACGCCTTTTGAATGGGCATAGTCGTTGAGCATCTCTATATCAAAATCAGGATAAGGAGTCACGAAATCGAATACATGATCCTTCGAATGACCGAACCAATCTTCCCAACCTACGTTCCAGCCCTCCACCAACACCTGATCGAAGCCATGCTCGGCAGCGAAATCGATGTATTTCTTTACATTTTCATTATTTGCCGGGTGCAGACCATGCGGGCTTGTCTTCGTATAGTCAATCCTATCGAGCTTAATGGAGGGAAGATCATATGTATAAGACCATTGTTTTCCACCACCTATCATTTCCCACCAGACTCCGACATACTTCACCGGTTTGATCCAAGACGTGTCTTCGTAGGCACATGGCTCGTTGAGATTCAATATAAGGTTGGACGACAGCATATCCCGGGCATCATCGCTTACCATCACTGTGCGCCATGGAGAAGTACATGGCGACTGAAGATGGCCCTTGTTACCCTGAGCATCGGGAGTAAGCCATGAAGTGAATATGAAGTTCTCATCATCAAGATCAAGATGCATACAGGAGTAGTCGATCAAAGCGGCTTCATGAAGATTGATGTAAAGTCCATCATTGGTCTTCATCTGCAAGGAAGTCTGCACGCCTGTTGGCGAGAATTGTGTCTGAGAAGCGTTACTGCATATGGCATCGGCCATTTTACCTCTGATTTCCGAAAGCCTGCACTCGGTATAGTCGTATTCCTGAGTATCATAATCTCCTGCAATCCACCATGCTGTATGATTTCCGGCCATGGCGAACTGAGTCTTTTCATCCTTTATGATGAAATAAGTCAATACTCCTTCCTGCGGGAACTCATAACGAAATCCCACACCGTCGTCATAGACACGGAAACGAAGATTCATCTTTCGGTAGTGCTCAGGCTGTTCAAGACATATCAGCAGTTCATTATAATTGTTACGGATACTGCTGTTTTCGCCCCATACAGGCGACCAGGTCTCATCAAAGCTTGATGTGGAGATGTCATTGACCTTGAATCCTCCCGTCATATCAGGGCCGTCAGCGAGTTCCAGTCCCAATTTAGACGGAAGGATGACAGGTTTGCCCTTATAGCTGACACTGTAGGTCGGAATGCCGTCAATTACGTCGGCAAGCACTGTCACGATTCCACCTGGAGAGCTTACTTCTGCTGCGGATATGTTTCCAGGAATGGCAAGACCTAAGCCTGTCATAGCAAAAGCCATGACAAAACGAATACCATACTTCATTTCAAATCAGTTTTTTATTTTGACAATCTAACTATTTTGCAACCATGAGCCGGCACTGTCGCCACGATTTTCGAGTCCACCCCCTGATCCTCGTGCAGCCAGAGATCACGCTGTCTCCATTCGCCACTGATGCCGAGGTCATGAAGATTCAAATCATAGAAGCGGGCAACATCATCACGGTTGAAAAGACCGACCACATAGTCGCCACCCGACATCTGGCCATACCATATCTCGTTGTTTCTGTCGCCAAGCTTATCGGATAGTGGTTTACCGACAAAACCATCCTTATTAAGTTCCAGCAATTCAGTGTTGGTATAGAACTTCAGATTGTCTACGATAACTGCCGGCATGTCGGCAGGAGTGACCGGACCACCTGCCATAAGCTGCAGCGAAACCACAGTCTCCTTTTCAGCATCCGTATCAAACTTATTGAGACGGATGAAGTCACCGTCAAGAATCACCTTATCGCGCCCTGTGATATGCGACCAGTATACGAAGCCGTCAAACATATTCATACAGTTGGGCCATGTAGTGTATGACTTGCCTTTATCCTGTGATGAACAATGCAGCCATCCCCCATCACCGGTGTCGCACACGACTCGCACCATATTGCCGTATTTGGCTTCCACCTCGGCATCATTATAAAGGTGCGGCATCACAAGAGAAGTAAAGATACCGTATTTCTTCGCCGACTCAGCTATGTATGAGAGCGCACGAGCATACGACTCCCGTCCATAACCACGCCCCACAATCCCTATATTACGGTCCTTCCCATCTTCATACCATGATAGAAAATCCATACGTACGTAGTCCACACCCAATTCTTTATAGTGACGGAAGAAACCGTCGATGAATTCCTTAGCACCGGGATTTTCCGCTACAGCCCATCCAAACCATAGATCCTGTGAATTAGGATTCAACACTTCAGTCCTACCATTATAATGGAGATCACTAAACGTATAGGCCGTTCCTTCGATTCCGATTTCATCTGCCCCATGTATCCAAAGAGGATTGTCGTACACACCCAGACGCAACCCTTTGGCCTTACACTTCGCCGATAAATCCTGAAGGGAAACCGATCCGTAATGGGTCATATATCCGGATGCATCTTTAGCAAGCATCGGAATGAAACCATCTGTACAGACCATATCGTAGCCATAGGGTTTGAGTTCAGTTGCAACCATATCTATGATTTCGTCCCACTGTTCTGAAGTCAGATCCATATCCTGATTAGACACTCCCGCGTGTTCCTGCTCTATACAGTACTCATATACGCTCCAATATAGCGGAGCCTTATAGGTATGGATATCCTCCACTACCGGAAGTTCCGGCAATTCATACTTAGGAGGATAACGCATTTCGATTTCATTAGCACAGCCTGAAATCAATGCGGCTGCAATGACGCCAAACATCATATTTCTTGTATTCATAAGATTTATCAATGTGAAAAAAGATTAGTCAATGCGTGTCATCTTATTCAGAGAGCATATCTCCTATATACTCCGCATCGAAGGTCATATCTTCGGTATTAAATGTAAGTGTGTATTTTCCAGCAAGAGTGACAAGCCACTGATCATCCGGAGATTCGGTGAAGACCATCCTGGAGTCGGCTACCCCGGAAGCCGAAACCTCACAGTTGTGTATGGCAGGACGATAAAACGGTGAATTGAAATCCTTGACTTCAGCGGCTTTGAATGTTCCGCATCCGAGCTCGCCTGTCCATATGAAAATCTTATCGTTGTCTGCCGCAGCCTCAATCACAGTCGCATTGTCCAGACTCCAGCCTCCTTCAGTAGCCTCCCCTATCATATAGATTTTTGGAGTAGGCTTGTAATCACCTATCGCCTCCGCAGACACTGTCCAATCCTTAAGATTGAATGTCAGACGATATATGGCAGCTTCCTCCACTTTCCATTTATTGTCGGGAGAGGCCGTGAAGACGAAGGTATTGCTTTCCACTCCGTCACGGCCTATACTGCATCCATCTACCACCGGACGTATGGCATTGGCACCCCAGTCTCCTTTCTCTATGTAGGCTTTCATCTCTCCAACATCGAGACGCCCGCTATATTCGAAAACATAGTCGCTTTTTTTCTCCAACGGGGTAGGATCTTCGATATTCCAACCTGCCGGAACAGCATCTCCGACAATGTAGAGGGACTCCGCAACAAGAGGTTCCTTCTCAGGGATATCCTGCCCATGCAGATAACTACTGCTCATGGTCCAGTTGCGAAGGTCGAAAGACAACAGGTAGACACCGGCTTCAGTCACCCGCCACTTCTCATCGGGATCTCCGGCATACATCTGGAATTTTGCATTCTTGATTTCATTCATACCAATTTCATTGCTGTCTGCAAACGGACGTATGAAACCTGTATCCCAGCTTCCGGTAGTCAGGCATAGTTTCATTTCTCCGGGATTAAGGTCACCTTCCCACTGGAATACCAAGGGATCTTCTTCCGTAGCCGCCAACTGAGAGGGAGAATCGATATTCCATCCGTTGGGTGTGGCATCTCCCACCATATAGAGGGTCGAGGTCTTGATCGGAAGATCGCCATCTATTATAATCAGGTCTTTCTCACTGTCACAGGCACAGACTGCCGAAGCAAGTGACAGGCCGGTCAAAGCATATATGAAATTTCTAAGTTTCATTGTTTAGAGTTTTTTTCATCGCCAATCAGTTGCCGTAGCCTGGATTCTGATTCAGGATGGGATTTGAATTAAGTATAGTACGGGTAATGGGGAAAATCGCCGTGTGTGAATCGGCATCTGGATTCTTGTCCCACCATCGACCGGTGTTGAACTTACCGAAACGTATGAGATCTATCCTTCGGCGGCTTTCCGCGAAGAACTCACGGCCCCATTCGGCAAGCATCTCTGCCTCATCGAGCCTGCACATCCCTTCGGGAGAATAGAGCACATCGTAGTGATGATCCGGTTCATAATTGCGCTTCCTTACGCTATTGAGCAGTCTCGCAGCTCCATTGCGGTCTCCTTTACGGAGCTTACACTCCGCAAGCGAATAGATTATCTCCGGCAGACGGATTTCAGTATAGTCGCTTTCCACTTGATTTGGATCATCATCGTCATAAAGCGGATATTTTACGAAATGCCATCCTGAATTATGGTCGGCATTGGCAAGCTTACTTTCCTTATCAGTAGGCCATTTATCCGGAGCCATGCCTTGAAAACGCCCTACGGCATCGCGGATATAAAGATCATAAGGCTGTTCTGGAGCCCGGACCCTCTTTATGGTTCCTGTCTCAGGATCGGTGTATTCAAGATATCCATATAGAAAAAGTCCCTCACGGCGTGAGCCTCCGAGATTCCTATATAGCAGCATACGCTTATCACCTTCATACTTTCGGAAGTTCTGGATTGGCATACCGAGTTCATACTCATAAAGATTGCCGTCAAGATCATAGCTTGGGGAAGCGGCATACTTAGTGTTGTGGCCAACTCCTGACTTCGTATCATTGAAGAAAAGGTTTGCCTTTGCCGGTACGGTCCATGCATATGTGTCGCCATCATAATGCCAGTGAGTGTAACCCTTAGAGCCAGGGAAACCAAATATTACCTCATCACACTCATCATTGTCCCAATCGAAGGCAGCATCCCAGCGATCGGCCAATTCATAATCACCATATTTGCCGTCAAGGATATCCTGAGCGTATCGCGCACACTCATTGTAACGCTCTTCGCCGATATAGACCTCGGCATTCAGGTAAAGACGGACGAGGAGGGATGCTGCAGCCGCCTGAGTCCATTGCCCCTGGATAGTCTTATTAGTGCCTAAGCCTGTCTTCTTAATAAGGAGACCGGTGCAGTCCAGCAGTTCCTTCTCTATGAATTCAAATATCTCCTCAGGGGATGCCTGCGGATTCTGCGGACGGTCACTGTAGGTAGTGACCAAAGGCACATTGCGGAAAGCATCAAGCAGTCGGATATAGAACCATGCTCGCAACGCACGGCATTGGCCCTTGAGATTGTTGAATTCAAGTTCAGAGAATCCGAAATCCTCAGGAGAGAAACGGCTCAGATCCTCAATCACAAGATTGCACTGCATGATGCCCTGAAAACAACCGTTCCATTCAGTCTGGGCCTCCCCGAGATCGTCGACTGTCCAGGTATGATAATGAAGTCTCTCCCATTTTCCACCGTCGTTCCACCATCCATCGCGAGTAGGAGTGATGAGTTGATCGGCAGTAAGTTCATTGAGTACGTGTCGGCTGCTTATACTCCAGAACGCATGCTCAAACGGACGGAATGCAGCGCGTATGACATCCATCTTCGTATTGTAGTAGTTTTCCGAGCCTACCTGATCATAAAGTGTCTCATCAAGATCCGTACAGGAGGCCAGAGTCAAAGCGTAAAACGCCAATGCCATATATTTTAGTAGTTTCATATAGATGATTTTTTCAAGAATTAGAAGTCAACCTGAAGTCCTGCTATAAACTGACGGGTAGACGGATAGTATGAGCGGCTACCCTGTGCACCGGGTTCAAGACCGTTGACCTGATATGACGATGGATCCATACCGCTAAACTTAGTCAAAGTAAACACATTCTTCACTGTTCCGAACAGACGGATACGGTCAAGAAAACGACATTTTGAAAGTTTGATGGTATAGCCAAGCGTCAGCATATCGAGTTTGAAGTAATCTCCCCTTTCGAGGAAATAGTCGGTCACTACATTTGGCGTATCCGGCGAGATATCGAAATTCTTGCCGTAAGCCTTGTGAAGCACATTTCCAGTAAAGTTGCGTGTGCCGTAATAAAAGTCGTGGATATTGAAGATGTCAAATCCGAAAGCTCCTCTGAAGAAAAGGGCAAGATCAAAATTCCGGTAAGTGAAGTTATGACTGGTAGACAAAGTGAACTTCGGCATGCCGTTGCCCACGATGCTGCGGTCTTCGTCGGTGCCCTGAGAAGCACGTATGATATCGCCGTCCTTATCATATATCAGCCACTCACCCCCAGAGGTAATACCTGCGTAGCGCCACATATAGAAATTACCGAGAGATTTACCTTTCTCAATACGCTGAAGGTTGTAGTAAGGATAGGGATCAGATGTGCCGCATACATTATAGTAATCCTGACCAACATATTCAGAGTTACTGAAGTCTACGAACTTATTTTTCATCCATGTCCCGATCACACCGAAACCATAGGAGAAGTCTTTCGTGTCGACGACATTGAAATTCAAGTCCAATTCAAAACCGGTATTCTTCATGGTGCCTACATTGACAAATGTCTCATCATGGATGTTGGGTGGAACCGGCACTTTGTAATAACCAAGCAAATCCTGCTGTCGACGGCTGAAGTAATTTAACGAACCATAGATCCTATTGTGGAGTAATGAAAAGTCAAGGCCTATGTTCCAGTTCTTGCCTTTCTCCCATTTCAGGTCAGGATTGACGTTCTTTCCCGGACCCCATACCTGAAAGACTTTACCATTGTAGTAATAGTATCCAAAGCCGCTCATCGTATTGATCGACAGATAACTGCCGAAGTCCTGATTGCCCGTGACTCCATAGTCGGCACGCACCTTAAGGTCATTGATCCACTTGACGTCTTCCATAAATGGTTCTTCAGAGATACGCCAACCTGCTGATACTGCAGGGAAATCGCCCCACTTATGGTTTTTTCCGAACTTTGAGCTACCCTCATGGCGCAGAGAAGCGGTAAAAAGGTACTTTCCCTTATAGTCATAGCTTACACGACCAAAAAACGCTATGAGTTTTGCATCGTTTTTATAACTGCCCATCATAACCTCACCTTCCTCCTTAGCCCATTCTCCGGAACCGAGATTGTCTGCACCGAGACCATCGTTGGGGAAGTCCTTATTTTCAGCGTTGAAGCCAGAATACTGCGAATACTGATAGGAATATCCGACCATAGCCTTTATGTTGTGCCTGTCTGCGATACGGGTACTGTAGTTGACAAGCCATTCAAGCACATTCTGCCTCTCCTTCGAATATGAGCGTGACGCCACTCCTTCATGTCCGTCATTGACCGAGGCTGTGCTTGTGGAAGGACGGAAGTAGGTATTGTTATTGTCATACTGATGATCGGCAAACATGATCTGAGTGGAGAGATTATAATCGCTGTCAGAGTTTTTAGCAAGCAATGGAAGAATATTCAATCTGACACTTCCATCCCAGTCAAGGAGTTTAGTGTCGGCGTGGTCTTTCTCAATCAGCTGGCTCTCGACAGGATTACTCCCTGCAATCTGCCCGAAGAAGTTATAGTACTGCGCAGGGTTCTCCGGATTCATCAGAGGAGTAGTCGGATTTACCTCAAGGGCCTTCTGAAATACACTCCAATCGGCCTGATCCCGATAGATGATGCGCGGAGCGATATTAAGGTTAATCGTAAAAAGGCCTCCCTTGGTAGTATGCATTACCGATGCCCGCGCACCGTATTCCTCTCGGTTGGAGCGAAGGTCGATACCGTTTGCCTTCCGGTAGTCGGCGCTTACGCGATAGTTACTGCGATCGTTTCCCCCCCTAAGGGTGATGGTATGCTTATGGCTGAAACCCGTACGGCTTACGGCATCAAACCAGTCGATATCACCACCAAGATCCACTCCTCTGTCGCCCCATCCAAGACGGACATCGCGGTATTCCTGAGCACTGAGCATCTTCAAGTCCCTGATAGCCTTATCCCAGGATACAGTGCCAGAATAGGACGTATGTACGGCTCCATCTTTGCTTCCTTTCTTGGTGGTGACAAGAATCACACCATTGGAGCCCCGTGTGCCGTAGATTGCCGATGCAGCGCCGTCCTTAAGGATATCGAATGATGCTATATCATTAGGATTTATATTGGTGAGATTACCCCCGGGAACTCCATCAATCACGATAAGCGGTCCGAGGCCTGCCGAACGTGATGACACTCCCCGGATCTGAATGCTTGCCTGATTGTTGGGATCGCCGGCTCCGGTGTTGGTGATCGAGACACCAGGCACCTTACCTTGTATCATCATCGTCGGATCCAGTGAACTGACTGTCAGAAAATCCTTTTCTCCGACATGAGAAATCGCAGACGTCAGTTCCTTCTTGTCCATGGTGCCGTAGCCGATGACAACGACTTCATCAAGGAGTTCGGAATCCTCCTTCAACCTTACATCAATGTCTGTTCGTCCGTTGATCGACTCCTCCACTGTCTGAAAGCCGACATAAGAGAACTTAAGCTTTCCCTTCGCATCAGCCTCCAGCGTGTACTTTCCATCAAAGTCTGTAGCGGTACCAATATTAGTACTGGTCACCATAACACTTACCCCTATCAGAGGGTCGCCGTTAGTGTCAGTCACTATGCCACTGATGCTGATCTTCTGTGCTGACATCATCTGCCAACAAGTCGTCAAAAACAGCGACATAAGTAAGTACTTAATTTTGCTTTTAATGTTTGCCATTGGATTTGTAATAATTAGTTCGTGGTTAGTTTTGTTTCCGATGCAAAGTTAGCAATATAATCAGAACCCGTCAACGCCTCAAACTGAAAATATAGTGGATCAAAATATCCATAGCGCTGATTTTAAATTATTTACATATCCACATACCCTACATTTATGTAGTGATAATAAAGTCGTTTCAACAAAAAATCCCCATTTTATTATGGGGATACTCAAAATTTTATAATAATTTCCGTCATTCAATATGTCTTGACCGTCCGATTTTCATAACCTCAGCCTCCAGTCTGCCGCGGTCTCCCGCAGCTTTGTTTCTGACCTTCGTACGATAGTTGTAGATTGTGGTCAGTGAATATCTTAGAAACTTAGCTATGCTGTCGCTGTCGGTGATGCCGAGCCTTATCAGCGCAAAAATACGAAGTTCCGTATTTAAGGATCCTACCCTCTTAGGAACAATGGCCTCTTCCGGCAAAAGAAGATGATTGAAATCCTCTACGAAGGTAGGAAACAAACTCAGAAATGTCTTATCAAACTGCTCATAGAAGGCCTTTAGGTCGTCATCAATCATGGAAGTGGACTTCACAAGTTTCTTAAGATCATCCACCTTATTGGATGACAGTAGCTTGCCGATAGACTTCCGGTAGGAATCAAGCTTATCTATATATATCAGACACTGATCCATATATCTTCCAATATAGACTTCCTTCAATTCTGAGATCTCAGCTATGGAATTGTTGGCCTCACAAAGGCTTTCATTAGACTTCCGCAACTCCTCTGTGACTTCATTCAGTTGCCTGTATGCCACCTCAATCTCCTGCCGAGCCTTAGCCGTCTTCAGCATCTGCTTGCGCATGAGGAAAATCAAGACCAGAAGAATCAGCGAAAGCAACGTTATTATCCATATAGTCCTTTTAAGCGAATCCTTTTGCCTTTCTACCGTATCGACATATATACTGTTGATCTTTGGAAATGAGTCGTTAAGTTCCACTATACGCTGACGGGCATTGCATTTCGTAGCATCATCTATGGCGATCGACATAAACTTATGGGCTCTCCCAAGATCGCCTTCCTCATAGAGCAGCAATGCGAGCTCACGAAGCGACATATACTCCCTTACTGACGAACGCAGATCGGAAATAGAGGAAATAAGAAGCTGCTCCTTTCGCTTTTCCTTGTCGCCAAGTCTGGCATATGATTCGGAAAGAGTCCATGCACAAATAGCCTTTTCATGTTCGGAAAGGTTATTGTCTGTCATGAATTTGACGAGAAGCTTTACAGCATCCTGAGGTTGTCCGTTGACATTCAAGTAGTCTGCTTTCGTGATTATATGGGCCAACGAACTTTGGTCGTTGGCATCCATAATTGAGTCACGATACATATTGGTCAGGCGCGTATAGGTCTCCCTTTCCGATCCAAAGGCTGCGAAATCAGCAAGTCGTCCATATACAGTACGCTTTATATGAAAATAGTAAGGCTGGAGGTATTGAGGTATCTCCTCTATCTTTATCGAGTCAAGCAGATCAATAGTCTCATGATACATGCCGGTGGCACTGAGTATGCTGGCTCGGTTCATACGCGCCTGAGCCACCAGACAAGGATCTCCGACACGCTTGGCTATGGCCTCCTGGCGCTTACTGATGTTATATGCAGAGTCGGCATTGAAGGAATGGTATTCATCATAAAGGTGATTGAGAGCGTCGAAGCAAGACCTGTCGTCAGCCGCATTATCGCACTCGATACGCAGTTCCCTGAGTCGCAATTCCTTCTGACCAAGATAGACAGACCGATTGGCTATAACCTCATCCAACTGCTTCATCAGAGAATCAGTCGAGACCTTTTCATATGCCGATGACACACCGACATATAGAAAACATAATGACAGTATCAGTATCTTAAGGCGCATAATCATTTCGTTTACAAAATTAAGAAAATTTTATAAAACATCCAAATTGATTGTGTGGATTTATCGGTGTGTCTGCCGATTGGACTATCGCTTTAATATTTTTCTGCATCCAGAAGGACTTACTGCTATCACAGCCCCTTTGAATCCGTCATCTACCACTATGCCTTGATAATTGAAATATATAGTTTTACCCTTGAATGTCATGGTTGTGGACGATACTTCTTCTGTATCTACAGGCTCAGCCATAATCGGATAAGAATCCAGCAACGTGCCGGTAAGGGTTTCAGTGCGGGTATTGAGTTCAAGACAATAATAGCCATCCTGATCGATTGTCCATTTGATATCGTCTCCTCCCATAACTCTGGCACACGAAACTCCGACTGCATCAGCATCGGCATAATAGGGGTGATAAGTATCCATCGACCAGTCCTGTGCTGTAAGGATTTTGAATTTATCAGGCTCGGGCGGATTGCCGTTGCTCTTGTCCCAACCTATCCTGAGCTCTCCTTTCCACACCATCACATCAGGATCATCGGGGCTGGGATAAAACCTACAATTGTCTTCGTCCCAATAGTTCCAGGCCCGTTGACAGCAGCCACCTACAAGATACAGAACCTTATGGGGTCTATATCTTTGAAAGCAATAGGTCTTTGACCTCCTGTCTAAATACAGGGCATAATCGCCTCCCAAAGTCACATTCCAACCAGATACAGGCTCGCCGACACTCTCATACAATGGAGCATAATACCCCTTGCCGAATTGAATGTCCACATCTTCGAGTAGTGGACGATAATAATGGGTATGGGGAGTCTCGGCAGGAGTATCCATTATCCTGACTGCTCCTGGATTCAATTTCAATACGATTTTATGTTCGACGTCGGCTGCTGCCGGAATCTCAACTACATTTCCTCCTATAGCTGAGCCAGTGATATAGAACCGATCAGGCCATTGAGCGGAAACTTCCACATCCGTAATCTTCATTCGCATCGCATTCAGATCGACATACACAGTATAGTCTCCTGT
Source organism: uncultured Porphyromonadaceae bacterium (assembly GCA_947175295.1). GTDB lineage: Bacteria > Bacteroidota > Bacteroidia > Bacteroidales > Muribaculaceae > Lepagella. Next base: position 18,617 of record CAMWMK010000034.1, on the reverse strand, counting down.
ATCCGCGACATGAAACTTCATGTCGAGCTCCTCCGGTAGTGATCCGGTGGAATGGAAGCGTAGTGGATAAACCTCGTCCTTATCTACATACAGTCCGGCCTCAGTGCCGACTATATGACGCTGCCATGCATCATTGGTGTTCATGAATTTGAATTCCTTTCCGGCCAACAGATGTCCAGTCCACTCAAAGACACCTTCATATATCCGGTGCATAGCCTCCGCTCCTCCGAGATCCCATCCTTTAGGAACTGCATCTCCTACTATATACAGCTGTGTCAATTCTATGGAATTATACGTATCATTCCAGGCCGAAGCCTGCAGTGTGATTCCCAATAGAGCCATTATACAATACATTACTTTCATTTCAGGGAAGGCTTATTTAAAGATTTTTGTAATATGATTCCTATCGTCGGCAGTAAGCTGACATATATATACAGACCCGGCGAGCCTGCTAAGATCCTCCCTTATGCACTCCACATTAGAAAACACCCTATTCAGGCACCGCTCTCCTACAGGATTGTAAAGAGAAAGAACGACTGACCGACAGCATTCACCGAAGTCTGCTGACAAAGTAGAGGTGTTCACATCAAAGCTCACTGACGGAGAACCTCGGTCGATAACCTTAACACTACCGGAGAAATCGGAATACCTCACTATGAGTTCAATTTTCTCAGAACAAGACATCTCGGGAATATCCACAGTCAGTAGTCTCTTTTCAGCATCATACCGCCAACTACCTTCGGAAATCCGGATACCATTAAGCATGATGTCTTCCGGGCTGCCGGCATTACGTATATTAATTGTCCACTTTCGGGTAGCAACCAGATCCTCGTCAATACCGCTGCGCGGCATTATGATATATTCCTCAGTACTGTCATCGACATTATGCACTATTTCCGTATGGGCATAGATCTCATCATAGTCACTATGATCGCCTTTATCCTCATATAGCCGACCTTTACCTTCTTTTCCAGCCACGACTTCAAGAACAATCGCAGAGTAGGGATCCATCACACTGCGTACATCCGATGGGTTGAGAGGAATCACCGATCCTTCTCGATAAAAGTAAGGTATCTGATCCGCTGCAAACTCCATCGTCATTACACATGGTCCCTCGATAAGCTGATCCGCAGAGACTGACCACCAGTTCCCCTCCGGAAACCATATTTCCTTCTTGCTCATAACTCCATCGACGGCGGGCTCCGTAATAGGTGCGACAAGGATATCGTCACCAAAGAAATATTCTCCCTCATACTGATATGCCTCCTCTTCATCAGGATACTCATAGTAGAGCGGACGACACATACCTATGCCTGTATCATACGTCTCCCGGGCTGCCGTATAGATATAGGGAAACAGTGAATAACGAAGACGGACAGCCTTCAATATGTCTTGGAAATTTGGAAATTTCCAGATTCTGCGTTCAATTCGATCATCATTTGAGGCGTGAGTGCGAAAGATCGGAGTAAACACACCAAACTGAATCCAACGCAGAAGGAGCTCCGGATCGTTGACCGCATTCTCATCAGAGACCACATGGCCGCCCAAGTCGTGACCCCAATAGGCATATCCTACATTGGAAGACGTCGCGGTGAAATAAGGCTGGAAAGCCAATGTCGGGAAATTGATGCAGGCATCACCTGAAAAGCCAATCTGATACCGATGGCTGCCAAGACCACCCCAACGATGGAATATCACCGGTCTACGATCCGGACGATTAACCTTCATATCATTGAAAAACACATAGTTACACCAAAAAGTCTCACCTAATCCGGAAGTATTCGGACTTGTAAGATGCTGTTGCCAGTCAATCCACCAGAAGTCGACTCCTTCCTTCTCATGGTCACGAATCACATTATTGAAAAATGAATTCGTAAAGTCAGGATAGTCTAAGTTCCATTCTATACGGTTGCCGACGCTATATCTCCCACCAAGATCGGATGTCATTGCTTGATAATATTCCGGAGACTCATGGCTATCGATACCATCTGCGGGATGAAGATTGAGAGATATATGGAAACCTCTGTCATGCATATCGGAAAGGAGTTTCTCTGGCTCCGGAATAAGATTGGTGTTCCACGACCATCCTGTCCATCCTCCGATACCATCCGAATGACTGGCACTATCACCGTTCCAATGCCAGTCCATATCGAGAATCATGACATCTGCCGGAATTTCATTGTCTGCGAGATCCGACATAATCTGACGGTAATCTTCAGCAGAATAAGAGGCATATTTACTATACCAGTACCCGAACACATAAGCCGGTGGCAATGGAATCTTACCTGCAATCTTAGTATAATCAGATATTGCCTTTTTATAATTCTTACCATAGCCAAGGAAATACATATCCATAGCATACGGATCTTTACGTACAGTCCACCAATCGTAGCCGACAACGCTGTCAGGGACAAGAGCAAATGAACGGCTGCCATCAGGACGTACAGCTGTCCATGAATCATCAATTACAGACCATCCAGAACGTGAGATCAGACCGTTTTCAAGTTCTACACGTTTATTATCACCATTGCTTCCATCGAGCGTACGGCACGTACCCTTTAGATTCAATGGATCGGGCTTGCCCGGATACCAAACCTCTGTCTTATCTCCGTTCTTAACTGAAATCGTCAGGTTCTTGGATGAGGCAGGAAGAGTCTTTGGATTCGTTCCTTTACGATACTTCAGTCTCAGACAGTCGGTCTCCAAATATAGGAAATCATCATCTTCAGTCTTTTGAAATTCCACAACATCCTCCATTTCCCGGTTCTGTATGGTAAAGGTAGCTCGATCTTCGAAAACACCTACATCACTGTACTCAATGCGTATAAGCTCCGGAGTCAGTATAGTGAAGCGTGTGTTGCCAGCAATTACCGTTGCCTCATTTTTCGCTACAGGACTCTCCGCAACTCCCGGCAAGGGCACAGCGATGCACGCCAACGCAGTGCCAAACATCGCCAGACTACGACTCCTTAATATAGCTGGATTTTTCATGATGATATATTTTGATTGTTAAAATTAGCACATTTGAATATAAACCGGGAAGGAGAATATTTCTATAGTGCAAAATTATAAATTATAAACATCCAAACCAACACCATATACGTAAAAAGTAGCTGTACAAATACTCAATAAGATTACATATCAATATATTAACAAAACGAATCATTGAAATTATATAGTAAAATCACAACATGTCGAGTCCTTATTGAAAGGCGTGTCCGCACCAAGATGAATCGGGCAAAATCCATCTCAGAACTATGATTGATTCATTTAACGAGGGTGCTTGTAACTAAGGTGCTTGCCAGTGCAGTAGGGAGGGCACAGCCCGTGCGTCCGCCTACTTCAGCAGGAATTTTTTTGATTCCGGATGGGGGTGTCTGGGGAGGCGGCACTCTATAGGATGTAATCGCGATTGCTCAAAAAGCATCAGGAGTGGGATTGGGTGTGCGCCAGCCGCCTCCGAGGGCCTTGTAGATGCTTACAAGGGCAAGGTATTGGTCGCGGACCGCGTTGGAGAAGGATATCTGGGCGTCGAAGTAGCTACGCTGGGCGTCAAGTACATCTATGTAGTTGATGGTGCCGGCGCGGAACTGCAGCTGTGCCAGCTGCATATACTCCGCCGAAGCATCGCGCAGCTCCTTGGTGCGGTAGAAGGATTCCTGCACATGGTAGTAGGTATGGAGGATGGTGTTGACCTCCGTAAAGGACCTGAGCACAACGTCCTCATAGTCAAGACGGGCTTCTTCATAAGCCGCCAACGACGCCTTGTATTTCTTCTTTCTGCGCCCGAAGTCGATGAGCGGACCCGCCAGCGAACCGATTACATCGTTGTAAGGGGATTTCAGGAATCTCGACAGAGCATCGTTGTCAAGACCGGGAAGCAGACTGATACGGAACGATGGGAAACGGTCGGCATAGGCCATGCCTACGTCGGCACGCGCGGCATTCAGCCGCTGCTCGGCGGCCCGGATGTCTGGGCGACGCTTCAGCAGGTCGGACGGCATTCCGGCAGGAAGCTTTTCCGGACCGACGAAGGCCTGCGGAAGTTTCCCTATCCGGTCGATATCGTGAGGCACCTCTCCCATCAGCAGCGTAAGCCTGTCGCGCGTCTCATACCACCTCTGCTCCAGCTGCGGCACCAGTGCGGCCGCCGACGAATACTCCACCAACGTCTGATTGTAGAGCATCTCAGAAGTAAGTCCTCCTTCATAGCGCAGTTTGGCGATACGCACGGATTCCTCCCGAGTATCCATGGTGCGGTGTACGATAGTCAGCTCGTTTTCCAGCGCCATGAGGGTATAGTAGGCCTCCGCTGTTTCGGCTATCAACTCCATCTTCAAGGCACGGCTGTCTTCCACCGAGGCCTTATACTCGGCCTCGGCTCCCCTTCGGGCCCATATCTGAGAACCCCACAGGTTGATTTCCCACGACATAGGAAACTTTACGCCATACGTAGGGCTCGTAGCAGCCCCTTTGCCACTATGATCGATGGTCTCATATTCAGCCGACACGTCGAAGCCTATCTCGGGAAGAAGATTGGTCTTCGAAATGCCGTAGAGCTGTCTGAGCTGCTCCATACGCGCCTCCGACTTGAGCAGATCGCGGTTGTTGGAGACTACCCTCTCGAGAAGCGAGCAAAGAGTGGAGTCGGAATAGAACTTCCACCACTCCAGGTCGGCAAGACACAGGGAGTCTACATAGTCTATCTTGGAGAAATCACCGTAATTATACACATACGGCTCCTTCAGGCCCTTCACGCCCGAACACGCGGCCAGCGACATGAGCATAGCCGCAAATAAAGTCGCCATCCATTTCATTTCCTATCCTCCGACGGCATAGCCGCATTTTTACGGTCGGAATCAGCCGGCACGCCGACCGGCTTCACGACCTTAGCCTTTGCAAGAGCCTCGAATCCATCTACAGCCACCCTCTCGCCCGGGGCGAGACCATCCTTGACTGCAATCCACCTCCCTGACTTGGAGCCGACAGCCACCGGACGCTTCGTGACAACGCCATCGGCCGACACGACATAGACATAATAGCTGCCCCTTTCACCACGCACGGCAACCGAAGGCACCGTCATGACTCCTTCTAGAACATCGATCAGCACCTTGACCTTGGTCTTCTCTCCGGGGAGCAGCAACCCATCGGGATTCGGCATCTCGGCCCGCACCGAAACTGTGCCCGTAGCCGTATCCACCATAGGATCGGCAAAATCCACCAATCCTTTATAGGGATACACACTGCCGTCGGCAAGAGTTATGCTGACACAGGACGGAAGCTTATCAAGACAGTCCTCATCCTCCTCACAGCAGAAATCGACATGGCGGTCTCTGCTTTTGAAGTATTCAAGCGAAGTCATGGAAAAATCCACCATCACCGTGTCGCTCCTCACTATAGTGGCGAGCAATGACTTCCCGCCTGGTCCGACGAGGGCGCCTACATCGACCATACGCTCGGATATATAGCCCGATATGGGAGCGGCAACGCGGGTATAGCCGAGTGTGACCTGCGCCTCAAGAAGGTCGACCCTGCATATCTCCACCTCCGCTTCAGCACACTCCACAGCCGCCTCTGCATTGTCAAGGTCGAGCTGGGAAGCCGCCTTCTGATTATAAAGCGGACGAATGCGGCTGAGGTCGCGGTCGGCCTTATTCTTCAAGGCCTTCGCGCGGTCGAGCTGGGCATGCGCACGGTCTACGTGTGCCTGATATAGCCGAGGGTCGATCACGAAAAGGGTCTGGCCCTTCTCCACATAGCTGCCCTCCCTGAAGAGCATCTTCTCAAGAATACCCTCGACGCGCGCCGTCACTTCCACCGACTGGCGAGCACGGATACTTCCCTCAAACTCCTCGTATACGTCAAGACGGGACGTATCCGCCACCGCAACGCCGACCTCCGGAATGGAATCAGGAGACGCCGCCGGACGACACAGCAAAAGCCAGACCGACAGGCCAGCCACGACAATAACTCCGATGAGGAGAAAACCCCACCGAGGAAAACCACCCTTTCGCCCGGACTGACTGCCGACAGTCCCTTCTTTCAGATCGTCCATATATCTATCAGAACACTAAATCAAATAATTAACCGATTATCCAATATTCCCTCCTAAACACTTAAACACAGAAACCGCCAAACAGTTAGCCCAGATTGCGGAGAATCCACCATATAAACACCGAAGCGCCCAAAACCCAGATCACCGCAGGAGAATGCACGGCTCCGTAGACACGGGGATGGCTTTCCCTGAAAAACTCCAACGACAGCAACCCTCCTACTACGGGCAGCATGCAAAGGGCATAGGCATTCGCACGCCACGCAGCAGGCAGATCGCCATGCATCAGCGCATGTGCCATCCTCTGCGAGCCGCACCCCGGACAGTCGGTGCCGGTGGCGGCTTTCCAGATACACTTAGGCATCCAACGCGCCTCCATCGGATCGAAGAAGTAGTAGGCCGCCGCAAGCAAAGCCATAAGCGCCACAACCGACACTGTCCAGATGATCCTCCTATTCCGCATCGCTTATCCTGAGGCCCCAGGCTGACTTTACCTTACGGCTGACGGCCACGTAATTGACCGCCGCCACAACCAATGCAAGGACACCGGCTACCCCGGCACCCCAAAGCATACCTCCGGAGGATGCTCCGAGTCCTTCAAGAGCCCCGGCATAGAGCGACCGCAATGCCACCAACGCCACTGCTGAAAGCAGCCACGCGGCTCCGCATCCCAGCATGATCATGGAGGAGTATGGCGCGCCTACCTTCCGGAGAGGAGCGCCGAGCATCAGCAGACGATGGATCACCAGGCGGTTCTTCTCCATAAGCAGGGAGACGGAAAGCATCAGTACGAAGAGGGAAAGAAGCGTGATCAGGCCACCGACCGCCATAACTATGCCTACTACCACCTTCAGCAGATAGGCCGCCGAACTGCCTGACTTATCGCCGGCCACTTCCAGGCCATGGGAGGAAAGATAGTCAGCTATAGCGACATCGCCCGGGGAAGAGACATCCACTATGAGGCGCGAGGGAGCGGAGTGGCCCCCGTCGCCGAGCTCCGAATTGGCATAGCGCATGAAGGCATCGGGGACGAGCACGGTATTCAGCCGGTTGCTGAACCCAGCTATGCGGCCCTCAAGCTGCAGGGTGCGCCGGCCGTCTTCACTGCGCATATATAGCTTCAGGGGAATTCCCGATATTAGCTGCTCGCTGAGCTGGGGAAGACCCGCGGATCCGGCGAAGCCGAAATTATAGAGCGCAAGATAGTCTTTCGGAATCATGACAGGCACCACCGTCTGGCCCGGCTCGAACCGCCAGGCGGACTGCGGCAGATCTACGAATGAATCAGGCACCGACTCGAAAAACAGGGCTGTCTCCATGCCCCGCCCTCCCTGGCTGACCGATGCGTAGACGCGGAAGTCGGAGGCGCTGAACTCCCCTACCCTCCTGACCCAGGGCTGAGCCTTGAGGTCGGCCACATCCGACTCTGAGAAGCGGGTCGATTCCCGGTCGCCGAGCGTGCTGGCAGACGTCACTTTCTTGTTGACTACAAGGAAATCCGTGTTTATGACGCTTTCGTCATCATCCCATATTCCACGGGAATCGACATAAAACATCACCGCTCCCCCTATGATGAGCAGACCTATGAAGTTGGAGAGCGCGAAGCCCACGAGGCGGGCCGGAGAAGTGTTCTTTCTTAGAAGCTTTGCTATGAGACCCATCAGAGATTCAGTTTTTCGGGATTTTCAATCATAATGGGATTGCCAACGGAGAAAGCGATGACGGCGGCGCCCTGCCGGGCCGTCTCCTCCTCCACGATGCGGGCGGCAATACGGTTGTTTCCTTCGTCGAGATGGCTTACAGGCTCGTCGAGCAGTAAGAAGTCGAAGGGCTGGCATAGACTGCGGATAAGCGCTACCCGCTGCTGCTGCCCTATCGAGAGCCTGCCAACGGGATAGTCGCGGCGGAAAGTGATGCCGAGGCGTTCCATCCAGGATTCCACCCGGTCCATGTCGGTGTCGCCGCATATCTCAGCCTTGAGCATTATGTTGTCGATAGCGGAAAGTTCTGAAAAGAGGGAGAGTTCCTGCGGCAGATATGCGATGTGGCTGCGCCGCAGCTCCTGCCAGTCGGCGATGCTGAGCGTCGAGGCATCTCTGGAGTCAAACAGAAGCTTCCCTTCGTAGTCGCGGCGCGCTCCCGTGATGAAGGCGGCCAGACTCGACTTTCCGCCGCCGCTGGCCGACTCCACGAGATAGCGGCCTCCTCGACGAAACGAGACCTTACGGCGCCACACCTCAGAATACGGCAACTCCTCCCGGGCGAAAACGCGCGGGAGGAGGGAGTCGAGAGTGATCTCTTCTATATGTGCGGTCATCTCAAAACCATGTTAAGCAATGCATCCACTCCACCGTCAGCCTCCATGTCGAGACGAAGGCTTTTTCCGTCGACGCTCAGTTTGGCTACTCCGGTCACATTGCGCGCGATCACTCCATTGGTGACGAATCCGACCCAGGCTCCCTTCAGCATGTCGGCGGCCTGCTCGGGAGTGATGTAGCCGGAGAAGTCCTTGCTGCCGCGCACTACGGTAAGTGTGTCTCCGTTTCGGGTGACGGTCACGCCGAAATAATTCTGAAGCACATCTGAAAAGTTGGAAAAATCCTTGCCTGTAGTCTGTATTATACCCTCGGCGTCACTTAATCCGGATGCGGCACGCACCGCTACAGTGCCGTCAATGGCTTCGAGCAGGCCAAGCACAGGATTGTTCTTCCCTCCAAGGAAGGAGCCTGCGGCGTCTTTGATCTTCTTGGTGAGTTTCTTAGGAATCGCCGCCGCGAAAAATATATCGCCCCCCTTGCCAAACGACTTAAGCACCGAATCGTCGATCTTCTCCACCGGGAGAAGGAGCTCGGCGGGCTTCATATCTGAGTTGAGTATGTTGGCGTAGGCGCTGATGGTGTTTTTCTTTATGTCCGCGCTCCCTGCGATATAGGCCATATCGTTGAAGATAAGAGAAGAGGCCATCTTCATATACATGCTGTTGGGCAGAAAGCTTATAGTGCGGTCGACATCCGCTACGTATGTCATCACCTTGTCGCTTTCAAGAAGGAGCTTCGAAGCATCGGCCGAGACATAGCTTTGCTTCTCATTGAGCTGCCCGTAGTATTTCAGCTGGTCGGCGTCCGGCCGACCCGTGACGCAGGCCCAGAACTGATTGCCTATCACGGCGACATTGCCGATGGTCTTTGCATCCCCTTCTTCTTCAGCCTTAGAGCCGGTCTGCTTCTCCACGTAAGCTATGAATTTATCCGGGTCGTTGAGAAGGCCTGTAAAATAGCTTCGGGCAGCCGAGAAGTAGGCTACCGTGCTCATGGCGATTCCAGTCTCCCCGGCGCATATCTCCTTGAAGCGCTGTTTGTCTTCAAGCTTGATGGCCTCGCTTGCATTGATTGCCTTGAGAAGGTCGTCGGGCAAGGCTACAGATGAGCCGTCGGTGCTTCCTCCAAAACTCTCCACCGTATGGGCGATATTTACCAGCACTACGCTTGAAGCGTCGGCAGGCACCGTGCGCAGCAGTGAGACCGCATCGTCGCTTCCCGAGCTTTTGGAGCAGCCGACAGCCACGAAAAGCAGGGTCAGGACAGCGAGAAGGCTATAGCTGAGTTTCTTCATAATCCACAGGTATATTTTGGTTTAAAACTAATATATTATCCTTAGATTCTCAGGAAACTACCCATCCTCAGGGCTGCCACAGCAGCCTCGGCGCCCTTGTTGCCCAACTTCCCTCCAGCGCGGTCGAGGGCCTCCTGAAGGTTGTTGACGGTCAGCACTCCGAAGATGACAGGCACTTCGCCCTGGCAGTTGAGGCGGCATATGCCGTCGGCAGCCTGGGAGCACACATAGTCGAAGTGCGGAGTATCGCCGCGGATGACTGTGCCGATAGCCACTACAGCATTGTATCTCTTCGGACTCTTGATGATGCGGGCGGCGGCATAGACGAGCTCCACAGCTCCGGGCACCCGGTATTGCTCCACCATCGACTCCTTGAGGCCGGCTTTTTCAAACACCTCAAGGGCTCCGGCGAGCAGACGGTCGTTGACCTGGCTGTTCCAATCGGCAGTCACTATAGCCACCCGAAAGTTTTCCTTATCATGCAGTTCGGGAATCTCGAGCAGGGATCCCTCAGTATTCAGTATCGTAGACATAAATTCAAAACTTAAATCGTAAAACCTAAAAACGTCAACGTAAAACGTCTAACGCAAAACGTAAAACGTAAAAACTCAAGCCTTTTTCGTACGGAACGCGCTGAGCCACGACACCTTCATGCCTTCCTGCAGCTTTATCATCTCCTTGAGCGTCTGGATCTCGTGCTCGAGTTCGGTCTCACCCTGAGCTATGGCGTGCGGCAGAACGGCGTCGAGCAGACGCTCGGCGCGGGGACGCATAGACTTGACACGGATCATGATCTCTGCCATCTCAGCCGTCATCTTGATCTCCTTCTTATTCACCTTGCCGGTACGCTTCTTCGAGATGCGGATGGCCTCTGAGAAGAACTTCATGGCCTCGCGGTAGTCGCCCGACGATGCGAGCAGGCGCCCTACATTGCATAGCGAATCCACCAGACGGTCGGTGGCATTGCTGATTCCGGCGTTCACCTTTTCAGTCAAGGCATCCACATTGAGCTGCTGGCGTGCGAGCATATCGATGGTCTTTTTCTTCGAGCGCAATATTCTGGTGGAGAGCTCCATGGCAAGGATGTTGAGGCGGCCGAAACGGTCGGGATTCTTGGCCACGAGGGGATCAAGCACCTTGAAGAGGGCATCGAGTTCCTTCTCGCTGCGCTTGAAGTCTTTAAGTTCGTAGTGTATCTCCGCCAGATCGAAGATCAGGGCTACGAGAAGAGCCTTGAACTCTTCATCATCATGGTTGGGGAAGTCTTTAAGGCGCTGCAGCGCTCCTATGGTGCGCTCCAGAGCCTCCATATATTTCTCAGCTTCTATAAGCCGGCTTATCTCCAGACGTGCGGCCACTACATTGGCAAGCACCTCCGCCTCCAGGCTATCCTTGCCGAAGGCCTCCATCCGGATATGGACATCTATCTGATTCATTTTTATTCTCGTTAAATATCGTTGTTGCAGTATTTCTATAAGTTATAACAAACAAAAAGCGGAAACGTATCAATGCCCATCGCATCACAGCCATTTCCGCAGGCCTTCAGCGATATTCTCCGGTATCGGTTTCGAGGCCTTGGTGGCGTAATCCACACTCACCATCACCGACTCGCACATCGAGCAGATCCGCCCCGTCTCCGTATTGCGGAGTATCTGCTGGAGGGTGAAGCTCTTCTCCCCTATCTTCTTGACGCGCGTACGCACCTCCATAGGATCGGTAAAACGTATCTGCTCCATGAAAGTGCAGTTGATATTGACTATCACGGCCTCTACCCGGCTCCAGTCGGCGAGCTGGCCGCGAAGGGCATTGTAGAACTCCGTCTTGCCTACATCGAAAAGGGCGAGCTGGGCGTTGTTGTTGACATGGCCGAGCACGTCGATGTCGTTGAATCTCAATTGCAGAGCTACCGCATGGCGGAACTTTTCCGCATCAAGATGCTCCAATATGTCGTTTTTCTCACTCATTGTATTTCATCAGTTTCTAAAAAGCAATTCCTTCACCACATCCTTCCCCATCACCTCGTTGATGCCCCGCACTATCCGGCCCCGGCTCATATTGAGTTCGGAACGCAGCGAGGCGTTGGAGGTGCCGATGGTCATCACCCCGTTTCGGATATATGGCTTCGAGCACATTGAGGCGATGTGACTCCCCACCACAAGCGGGAAGGCCTCGCAGGCACGCACTTCATCGAGACGCCCCTGCATGCTGCTCTTTTCAAGGCATTCGCGCAGCACATCGCCTACCGTCACCGCATCCCTTCGTTCCATTTCTCTTCGAATTTTCCGTCATTTACTGCGAAAAGGCGGCTTTCGCCGTGTATGGCTCCCAGTATCTCGTCGAGGTGCTCGCGGTTGGTGTCGGTGATGAAGATCTGGCCGAAGCCATCGTCGCCGCTCACCATCTCCATTATCCTGCCTACCCGGCTCGAGTCGAGCTTGTCGAATATGTCGTCGAGCAGCAGTATGGGGGTCAGGCCCGAGACCTTCCTGAGATAGGAGAATATGGCGAGGCGCAGGGCGATGGTGAAGGTCTTCACCTGTCCCTGGCTTCCGAGGCGACGCATGGAGTAGTCGCCGAGGCCGGTCAGCAGGTCGTCGCGGTGCACCCCCTTCGAGGTGTAGCCAAGCACCTGGTCTTTCGCCCTGGTGCTGTCGAGTACAGCGGCGAGGGGCTGGTCGTTGAGCACGCTCGAATACCGTATGGAGGCCTTCTCGGCATCTCCGGAAATCTCGCGGTAGCGGTCGCGGAATACGGGAAGTATCTCCTCCACCCACGCCTTCCGGGTGGAGTGGATTATGCCTGCCGACTCGGCCATCGAGGTCTCCACCGACTCATAAAGCAGCTTGTCTTTCACTCCGGCGCGCAGCATGCGGTTGCGGCTGTCGATGCTTCTGCCATAGCGTATGAGATGCGACAGATAGGTCTTGTCGGCCTGCGAGATCACCATATCCATGAGTTTGCGGCGCTCCTCGGCCGCCCCGCTCACTATGGCATGGTCGGCCGGAGTGACCGTGACGATCGGAAACCTGCCTATATGCTCCGATATGCGCTGATACTCCTTGCCGTTGCATTTCAGTGTCTTTCCCTTTCCCTTGACTATGCCGCAGCTGACGAGCTCGTTGGTGCCGGAGTCCATCACGAAGTTGCCCTTCACCATCATCATCTCCGCGCCATGCCGGGGCAGAGCCGATTCGGGAAGCGACTGCATGGGGCGCGCAAGGCATAGGAAATGGATGGCTTCAAGAAGATTGCTCTTCCCCATGCCGTTCATTCCCAACAGACAGTTGACTCCACCGGAAAACTCCAGTGAGGCTTCTTCAATATTCTTGAAGTTGAGTATGTCGAGTTTCTCGATCCTCATGCGTTGTCTTCCTTCTCGCCGTAGGCAAGGTCGCCGGCATCGCCGAGACCGGGCACGATGTAACTGTGGGCATTGACATTGGGGTCGATTGCCGCGCACCATATGGTGGTCTTGTCGGCAGGGAAGCGCTCCTTGACGTAATCCACAGCCCGCTGCGACGCGATGACGGATGCCACGTGGATCTTCGCCGGATGCCCCTTGCGCAGAAGGGCACGGTAGCCCAGCTCCATGGAGGTGCCTGTGGCGAGCATCGGATCCACGAGGATCAGGGTCTTACCCTCGATCGATGGAGCCGCCATATACTCCACAAGTACATCAAACGAGTCGCCATGTTCGTGATATTTGCGGTAGGCGCTCACGAAGGCGTTTTCCGCGAGATCGAATATCTGGAGGAATCCGTAGTGGAACGGAAGTCCGGCCCGAAGAAGGGTGGCGATCACCACTTTTTCCGCGGGCTCCTTACATACGCACTCCGCAAGCGGAGTCTGGATGCGCACGTCGTCGTAGGCTATACGCTTGGATATCTCATAGGCCATGAGCTGGCCGATACGCTCGATGTTGGTGCGGAAACGCATGCGGTCGCCCTGGATGTCTATATCCCGGAGCTCACGCATATATCTGCTCATCACCGACGGCTGGTCGGCAAAATTTATAACTTCCATATCAGTATACTTTAGGGTCTACAAATTTAACAATTAAAATTGAGAAAAAGAAATTATCACGACGATTTTTATGAACCATCATCCTATAGCAGGTATTTTTTTCTACACTTTCCCGAAACTATTTTAAGATTAGAGGAGTCTAAACAAAAAACACCGAATGAAAAATGACTTCAAGCACTCCTATCTTTCCACCCTCCACTCTTCCATTGGAGCTACGGATACGGTTTCTCTGGAACCGTATGGTGCGGTTCGCCACATTGTCTGAAGATGTGGATTCCGGATCGGCTTACGAGGCCGAACGTGAATTCAAGAAGTTGATAGACATCGAAAACGCCACCATATCAAGGATCTGTTTTTCATATTCCAATTCCATTGACGAATTTGAAGACTTACGGCAGAATGCCCTCATAAACATCTGGAGGGGAATGCAGGGCTTTCGTGGCGGAGCTTCCGCGAAAACATGGATTTACCGAGTGACGGTCAATTCCTGCCTTTCCACAATCCGCAGACAATCCCGCCATAAGCATGAATCCCTTGATTCCCTATACGGATTGATAGCCGACGACGGCTGCGACAAAGAGGCAATCGAACAATTGCATCGCGCAATCAACACGCTTGCCCCGGAGGATAAAGCCGTCATAATGATGTGGCTCGATGAAATGAGTTATGATGAGATCGGAGCGGCCATGGGACTCAACAGAAACACCATAGCTACGAGGATAAGGAGAGTCAAGGAAAAAATCGCAACTGAATATAAAAGGGAGGAACTGATATGAATTCAAATGATCCGGATATGGGGAAGATGAGGAAAGTCTGGATGGAAATGGGCAAAGCGCTTGGCATGGATAAGCCACAGAGTGATACCGACGACCTGGATAAGCTGCATACGGATCTTGACAGGCTGCGCCTTCGCTACATGACGGGCAGGGATTGGTCTGTCGTGGCCGCAGTGGTGTTTACGGTTCTCCTGTTACTGATGCCGTCGCTCAATGATGAGCACAGATTGCCAGTGGCTGTTACGTTCGCTATCGTAATGTCGGCCAATGCATACGCACTCAATTGGTTTCAGAGGGGTATCGGAAAAATCAACCCATTAACCATGTCGATAAGTCAGGTATCATCAATGGCAAGATACTATAAAAAGAGTCATCTGAAATATGTCTTATCAGGAATGCTTATGGCAATTTTATGGATAGAATATTTCATGTATGCCACCGATCGCTCCTTCGATAGCATTGCCATAGGAGCTGTCATAGGCGCCATTTGCGGACTTTACAGCCTCTGGAAATATCTGAAAGACTACCGGAACCTATCGGAATAGCCAAGACCGTATGCGATTAGAAAGGAAGAGATATCTTAGCCGAAAGCACTGAATTCAGCATCTACCATGAAATCAGCTTCCACCTTCGAGGGAGAAATCTCCGGTAAATGTAACACGTTGGTAGCCATATTTATGATGCTTTAATTTAGATTACAAAATTAAGCAAAATAATGGGAACTACTATTAGAAAAAAAGAAATGTATTGAATATGACTCAACCTTCGCAAATTCTAAAAAAATCACACAACGGACACAAAGGCGCAGAGTTTCATTACCTTGGGAAGCTTTTGATTATCGTGAAGGTTCATATATTCTCCAGTTTATTTTATTGGGCAGAGTGTCTTCCGAAATTGGAAGTCTGTATTTCGATATGCCGTTCAAAGATTGTCTCAATGGCTCAGTAATAATTTCTGAAGCCCCTGTATTCTCCATAATGGCACCCAATAAGGCACGGACGTATGGTGCATACCTCAACGCATACTGTGCAAGTTTAAGCTGCTGCTCCTCATCAAGCCCCGTAACTATAAGCATTATTCTTTTACAAGCATCATTGGGTGTAGTCCCGGGAATCTCCTTTATAAACCTTATGCAATCCAACAACCGCAGCAGATCAATTTCTGCACCTATAATGGAGTTAGGCTGCAAGACAAATGATATTCGGTAATTTCCTCTTTTCAGAGGCCGACGGTACTGGTTTGTGCCAATCTGGATTTCTGATGAGATCTGCGTTGTGAGGGAGTATTGTGAAAAGGCTGTCCCTCCGGTAAGATAGCCTATAGTCCTCCCGTCCTTGACAAGATATTCCTTCGCAATCTGAGCAGGGGAAGGTTTAAGCGCACCGAACATGGTAATCCGTGGCTTGAAATATTTACCGTTGGACAACTTCGATATTTCACCGCGCTTCGCCATACGTTGCAACGCCCTTGCCGCCGCGTCACGCTGACTGATTTCGCAGTCGAGGTCAGAGGCAACAAACACGAAGTCATCGGGAAAATCCGAAACCATCTGTTTTATTTTCTTTGCGGTGGTCATTTCCATATAGTGTTTCCGAGTGCAAAGATAATAATTTTGTCGGATTTATTGCGTAAAAAAACCGACAAAATTTGGATTTTTCTATGAAATTTCTTAGTAGAGCAGAGAAAATCACATTTTTTTCGTCCTTATACAGTTAGTTACTTTTTATAGAGTTAGGTGTAGCAAATTGTACAAAAAAGGATGTGCCGAAATTTTCGACACACCCAAAGACGTAGCTTATTTTATTCTCTTCTCTCTGTAATATTTGATTATTTCAGTAGCCAATTTTGAAGTTGCCACAACGAGTTCAAGGATAAGATAAAGTGAAGTTTTCATACAGGCTGGTATTAAAAGATTAGCAATGAAGGGACTCTGCTTTTCTGTCAACGCAACCAGCGAGAAAGGCTTCGACGGACTACATCTATATCTGTTGTCCTCAAAACAATAACGGGACTATTTGCATCTCTACATTTGATTTGTAGTTTCCATATTTATTTAGCATTTCCGGTACCTCCACAATGTCCGCATTGAACATGATAGTGGTTGAAGACAGTCGGGTCATATATCTTACCACATTCATTACATTTCTTATTAGCTTTCGTTATACCAAATGACGCAGGAGCATTGTCGTTTCTTTCAATTCTCCCTTTACCATTACAGTAGGCGCATTTGAATTGGCGTGCCGGCTGTGTAGTTGAACCAGTGCCAAAGTTATTTGTTGTCCCGGTACTGTTGACATATCCACCATTATTAACATTATTTCTCATCGGAGTTGGATCTCCATTACGAGACATCGGATAAACAAATGTATCAAATCCATATGGGAAGGATGACTCGCAAACTTGTTTCATATTCTTATTGCTATCCACATAATAGTAGAAAGTTGTATTTGATCCTCCAAATCTCATTGACGTGCCGCCATACACTTTCCAGACACCACATGTTTTGACATAAGGTTGATATATTCCATTTACAGAGATACCATCTTCTGTAAATTGAACAACGTATTCTTCAGAACCAATTTCATCTGTCCATTGTCCGGTGTTCTGAGACTGTCCACGACCACTTTTAGTGTATTGATACGTGAGATCATCACTCTTTGATGTAGTTGATGTTAATGAAGTAGATGCGTAGCTATTCGATGGTTTAGTTGAAGATTTCGATTCGTCCTTTTCTTTTAACCAGGCTAAGTATTCCTTTATATGAAGCGAGGGCTCATATACACATCCATAGTCATCTTTTAAAACTTTTAAATGCCTGGATAACGCTTGAATTGCAATTTCTTTGTAATCGCCAGTCATAGTCAAAGATTTATTGTATATATTATCGCAGTCCCTTTTTAACCAATACTTTTCAGAGTCTTTGTCTTTCTTGAATCCAATCTCCTCATACCTATGGGCTAAATATCTATCTGAAAAAAATTTAGGCATTTTTAAATCACAGCCTTTTAACAATAAATTACGAGCCATTTCATTACTTTGTGGTAAGCCATTTTGTCCTTTTCTATAATCTTCAAACATTGCAAATAAGCATTCTTCACTGTTGACTGAAACGCCTTCTCGCAATATGTCTATTCGTTTTTCGTATTCTCCTTTTGACTCAAGCAAGTATAAAAGCACAAAATAACTGGTATCAAATCCATTCTTACCAGCTTTTCTTAGCCATTCTAAACCTTCGACTTCATTCTTTACAAGTCCATTTTTTCCAAATCTTAATCGTTGACCATACTCAAACTGAGCTTCAGCATTATTACTGAGAGCCTTTTGTTTTAGGGTTGCAAGCGACATCTTAGTATAATCTACGTTGGCGGCTTTTTTTTGTGCATATCCTTCTAATGGCATAAGAAGTAATATTAAAACAAATGAGCCCACATACAACCAAAGTTTTTTAAGCTGTTTCATGAAAGTAAATACCGCGGTCATCCTCTCGTTGGCGTTTACTGTTTGTATGAAAAAAGCGTAGGAATCTGTATCTGTTACCGTCCTACTCTTTGAGGCTTCTCGCATTGCCCTATCTATGTCGGACGGCAACGCAGAAGCCCACGCTTGTATATGCAATCATTGCATTCGGCTATATTTCTCACGAAACATCATGCCGAAAGCAGGATAATCACATATCCACGGGCATCTACCGTTGCTCAATCCTTGACATAGATAAAAAGTTTGCGAGACATTTCAAAGAGTCAAGAATCAGCGCGGATAAACGCTTTCTTATGTATTTTCACTGCATCCCGTTCCGCTAAACCCTAGACCGGGGCTTCTGCGAGGCGGTCTGCGATTGCAAAGTTAATATGATTTTTTTGGAAATGCAAGTTTTTAGCGGGAAATATGGTAAAAAAATCCAGTAAGAAACGCCATTGCATTTCTTACTGGATTCTTTTTTCGAATGAAGAGGCGTAATTGAAATAAACTTCTTGTCAAAGACACGCTTCATCGTAGTCTAAAAGGTCAAGACAAGAAGTTTAACAACTGACTTTAAAATCAATATATAAAATCCATTAATATCTAGAAGTAACCTTCATTATTAGATTGGTCAGGTAGACTTTGTATTCTGGCCAGGGGATGATCATGGCGCCGGGCACCGGGGCTACGAAGCG
>CAMWMK010000033.1 GCA_947175295.1 uncultured Porphyromonadaceae bacterium | reverse complement strand
CCCTGAACGAGTTTGATCACCTGATCGATGGGCATTCCATAGCGGAGCACGCCTGAGATCAGCTTGGCGTAGTTCCAGAATTCCGGCTTGAACTTTTCGCTCAGGCCTTCGATGGTGGTCTTATATCCGCGCTTGTTGATAAATTGGAAGTCGTAGCGTTTCCTTCCGTCGGGGAGCACCTGCTTGATTATCTTGCCGTGGTTGATGCTCTTCGGACAGAAGATGCCGTCTTCATCGTCGACGAGTCCGGTGAATATCTCGTAGGGTTTTCCGTCTACGAGGCCTACGAAAGCGATCCATTTCTCCTTATTGTTCTGGAAGCGGACTACGTCGGCCTCGAGTTCCTTCGGACGCTTCACCACGTGGTCGGGGGTGTGGATGAGGTGGGTGGCGGGTTCGTCTTTCTTCTTCTTCACGGCCTCCAGCACATTGTTGCGCGAGCCGTCGCGGTATACCGTGCATCCCTTGCATCCGGCTTTCCATGCCTCCATATACAGATCACCTACCAGCTCTTCCGAGACGTCGGCCGGGAGATTGATGGTCACGGAAATCGAGTGGTCTACCCATTTCTGCACTGCTCCCTGCATGCGCACCTTCTCCATCCAGTCGATGTCGTTGGAGGTGGCCTTGTAGTAGGGCGACTTCTTGACGAGTTCGTCTACCTCCTCCTGCGTCATGTTTTTCTTCGGCTCTATGCCGTTGATGCGCATCCAGTCGATAAACTTGGGGTGATAGACGAGATACTCCTCATATGCTTCGCCCACTTCGTCGATGAAATCGACATGTACATTCTCGTCGCCCGGTACAATCTTGCGGCGGCGCTTGTAGACGGGGAGGAACACCGGCTCAAGGCCGGAAGTGGTGCGTGTCATGAGCGAAGTTGTGCCTGTAGGGGCGATGGTAAGGCAGGCGATGTTTCGTCGGCCATGCTTCACCATGCGGTCGTAGAGAGCAGGGTCGGCCTCCTTCAGGCGCTTGATGAAGGGATTGTCTTTTTCACGCTCAGCATCGTAGACGGCAAACGCTCCGCGTTCCTCCGCCGCAGTCACCGATGCGTTGTAGTAGGCCAGTGCGAGCTGCTTATGCACTTCGGTCGAGAAAGCAGTGGCCTCCGGGGTGCCGTAGCGTAGGCCGAGGGCTGCCAGCATGTCGCCTTCGCCGGTAGTACCGCAGCCGGTGCGTCGTCCGAGCAGCGTCTTGTCGCGGATCTTCTCCCAGAGGTGGAGCTCCGTATACTTCACTTCATCGGTCTCCGGATCTTTCTTGATCTTTTCGATGATGGCTTCGATCTTCTCCATCTCGAGGTCGATGATGTCGTCCATGATGCGCTGCGCTTTGCCGACGTGCTCACGGAAAAGCTCGAAATTGAACGATGCCTGCGGGGTGAAGGGATTCTCCACGTAGGAGTATAGGTTGATGGCCGTTAGGCGGCAGCTATCGTAAGGACAGAGTGGAATCTCGCCGCATGGATTGGTGGAGATAGTCTCGAAGCCGAGGTCGTCATAGCAGTCGGGCACCGATTCCTTGATGATCGTGTCCCAGAAGAGGACTCCGGGCTCGGCGCTTTTCCATGCGTTGTGTACTATCTTCTTCCAGATGGCGGTGGCGTCTACCTCCTTCATCACGATGGGATCGTCGGAGTTGACAGGAAACTTCTGGACGTAGGGAGTGCCAGACTCGGCACATAGCATGAAGGTGTCGTCGATTCGTACCGAGACATTGGCCCCGGTCACCTTTCCCTGCTCCATCTTGGCGTCGATGAAGGCTTCTGCGTCGGGGTGCTTTATGCTCACGGTGAGCATCAGCGCGCCGCGGCGTCCGTCCTGGGCCACTTCGCGCGTGGAATTGCTGTAGCGTTCCATGAAAGGTACGAGTCCGGTGGAGGTAATGGCCGAGTTCTTCACCGGCGTTCCCTTCGGGCGGAGATGCGAGAGGTCGTGGCCTACGCCGCCGCGCCGCTTCATGAGCTGCACCTGCTCCTCGTCTTCGCGGATGATGCCGCCGTAGGAATCAGGGTGACCGTCGAGTCCGATCACGAAGCAGTTTGACAGGGATCCTACCTGGAAGTCATTGCCGATGCCGGCCATCGGGCTACCCTGCGGGACGATGTAGCGGAAATCTTTGATAAGGTCGAAGACCTCCTGCTCGCTCATAGGGTTGGGATACTTGGATTCGATACGCGCTATCTCCGACGCGATGCGGCGGTGCATATCGTCGGGAGTGCGTTCGTAAAGGTTGCCATACGAATCCTTGAGGGCGTACTTGCTTGCCCATACGCGGGCGGCGAGCTCGTCGCCGTTGAAATATTCAAGGGCGCCATTGTAGGCTTCGTCGCCGGTGAATTGTGTTGCGTGGTCAGACATTGGGTTAAAGCTTCTGTTGTTGTTTGATTTCTGAGTGCAAAGTTCGTAAAAATTTTTCAGAAATCATAGGATTGGAATAGTGAAAATTTGTAAAAATTGAAGGGTGGAAAAGTTACGGCGGTTGAAATCAATGGGTTGCGATGTTAGCGAAGCAGCCGGTGTTCCGGGGAGTCAGAGCAGGGATGCGAGGCGAGATTCATCGAGGACGGTGAATATGCGTTTGCCGGCAGGTGTAAGCGAGGGGTCCGGGAGCGACAGCAGCTGCCCTACGAGGGTCTCCATCTCCGTAGGCGATAGGCGGCGTCCGCGCACTATGGCCGCGCTGCGGGCCATCACCAGAGCCATCCGCTCCATGATGCCTTCCACGGGGTCGGGCTGCGCACCGTAGGCATCGCTCTCCTCACGTACAGATTCCAGGATGCGCAAGACTGTCTCCCGCGCATCTGCCTGGCTTATCATAGCGGGTACAGCCGCTATGTTCCATCTGCGGTCGGCCTCATACTCCAGGATGAAACCGATGGCGGAAAGTTCGGTCTGCACGCGCGCCAGGGCGTCTTGCTGCTCGGGGTCGAGCTCTACCGACTCAGGAAAGAGTACGCGCTGGCTCGACATCTCCATGTGGCGCACGCGTCGCAGGCAATCCTCGAAGAGGATCTTGAGGTGGGCGCGGTGCTGGTCGATGACCAGCACTCCTCCGCGCGAAGACGTGATGATGTACTTATCGGCAAACTGGAAGCAGACCCTGGGGGCAGGAGCAGCCTCTTCCGAGGCCGGGAGCACACCTTCCACCATCTCAGGTGGCTGATCGGCTGCTTCTTGCTCCTGACGGTTCATGAAGCGGTTGTAGAGTGTGTCCCAGTTGCGGACGTTGCGGACGTTGCTGCGGTTGCCTGTGGTGCGCACTTCGCTGTAGCGCGCGAAAGGCTGCGGCGATGCGGTGCCCTCCGATGAGGGCAGGAATCCGGGGTCGGAGCCGAAATCAAACGGGTTGTAGTCTGCCGGCACCGCGATGCCCGGATTCTCAGGCGCATCCGCTCCTGCGGGCTGCACGGGCACGAGGTCGGTGTCGAAATCAATCTGAGGCGTTGCGGCAAACTTGCCGAGGGCCGCCTTCACGCTGGCTCCGAGGATGCTCAGGATCTCCTTCTCACGCTCCAGCTTCACCTCATTCTTGCTGGGATGGATGTTGATGTCGATCTCTGCCGGATCTACCTCTATCTTCACGAAATAGCAAGGCTGCGTATCGGTGGCGATCAGATTGTCGAAGCATCCGGTGATCACCTTGTGCATCTTAAGATGGTTGATGTGCCTGCCATTGGCGATCAGATGCCAGAGGGGGTTGCGTCGCCGGGCATACTCTGGGCGTGAGACATAGCCTTGTATCTTCACCAGGTCGGTATCCACTGTTATCGGTATGAGCTGCATGTTGAGGTTGCCCTTCCATAGGTCGTTGATGCGCTGCAGCATGGAGCCTGCGCGCAGGTCGATTGCGCGTGACCCTGTATCAATGGAGATGCGGAGGTTGTTGTTGACGAGCGCCATGCGTTCGAATTCCCGCATAATGTGGCCCAGTTCACCGGCATCTGACTTGAGGAACTTGCGTCGGGCCGGAAGATTGTAGAAGAGATTGCGTATGCTGATGACGGTGCCCTTATCGCAGACGCAGGGTTCCTGGCTTTCCACCTGGCTGCCGTTGATGAGAAGGCGTGTCCCCATCTGTGCGCCTTCGGTGCGGGTACGCAGCTCTACCTGCGAGATGGCGCAGATGGAGGGTAGTGCCTCGCCGCGGAAGCCCATGGTGCGCAGCGAGAAGAGGTCTTCAGCGGAGCTGATCTTCGATGTGGCATGACGCTCGAATGCCATGCGGGCGTCGGTCTCAGACATTCCGCGTCCGTTGTCTACCACCTGTATGAGTGTCTTTCCAGCATCCTTCACATATATGCGGATATCAGTGGCGCCTGCGTCGGCGGCGTTCTCCACGAGTTCCTTGATCACCGAAGCGGGACGCTGGATCACCTCTCCGGCGGCTATCTGGTTGGCTACCGAGTCGGGCAGCAGTCTGATTACGTCCACCTCTGATTAATGATTGATTATGAATGATTAATTATTGATGATTGGTTTTATTGGGCTTAGTCGGCGAAATACTGTTCGAGGGCTTCCGGGACTTCACCGAGTTCGTCGTCCCAACGCAGCACTCCATCGATTTCGATGCGCTTCGGGCGTATAGCGTCGAGCCAACGGAAGCCGGGAAGATACTTCTGAGCCTTCTTTACGAGGAAGAGGGGAGTGGCGTTGCCTGTCACTTCCGGCCACATCTTTATCCGGTCGATCTGCTTATTTAGAAGCTCCACATCCATGTAGCTGCTCTCGGCATCCACCAGTTTGTTGTAGGAGGAGTCATTCTCCTGCGGAAGCATGATCACCTGCACGTTGCCGTCGACGAAAAGCCGCTTCAGATAGCTGTCTTCAAACCAGGCCTCCATCTTCTTCCCCGCGAGCTGATTGTAGAAATCCTCATCTACATGCTCTGCCATGAAGCCCGACTTCGGGAGCAACGCGTGGTCGACGGTAGTGTCGTTGAAATGTAGTATTATCTCCTCTCCGGAAACCTGTCGGTTTTCGTTCCACACCACGGGTTTACGCTTCATGAACATCAGTGAATCGTTCTCATATATCTCAAGCGTATCTGCCACACCCTGTATCTCGGTATTGAAAAAGCGTGCGCGGGGATATGCCTTCGCCACATGATAGTCACGTATCTCCTTGATGAGCATCTCTGGTTCTTTGGGAGAGTCTGTATTGTCCGCGTCTTGGGACATCCCGGCATTCTTCATCTTCACAGGAATAGTAGGTATGCTGTCTAAGCTGCTAAGACTGTCTAAACCGGCGATACTATCTAAATTATTAAGACCGTTTAAACTATCTAAATCATTTAAACTATTTAAACTATCTAAACTATTTAATCCATCTAAGCCATCTAAACTATCCAAACGATTCAAACTGTCTGGACCCTCCGGCCCTTCCTGGCTGACGACAGGTTCAGGCATAGCCGGCGTATGCACTTCCTTGATGATTGCCAGCATGGCGGTGAGCAGTTCAGCCATCTCGTCTTTGGAAATAGGATCGAGGTATCCCTCCTCCTCAAAAGCGGGCCATTCGAGATACTCGAAGTCGCTCACGGTGAAAGGTTCCGCCACAAACTTCTCCGGGTAGAACTTCGGCACCCGTATAGTGTCCTGGCGTATATAGGTAAAGATGGTGTCGGCGCGCAGGAAGAGCGTGTCAGGGCGTGAATATTCCTTCAGGAGCGGATAGCCGGTGGCGAATGCCTCCTTCGTGGAGTCGTTGTACATACCGTAGGCAGCAATGAGTATCAGTTTGTTGGCCGTATCTGTGATTACGGTCGGCATCGAGAGTTTGCTGATGTCGCGATACTGGTATGCCCGGCTCACGCGGGTGGTGTTGTCGTAGACTATCGAGTCTCCCTCAAGCACGGTGGCCCGGCCGAGCGAATCCTTATGTATGAGTGTCGAGCGGCGGTCCATCTCGAGGTTGCCGAGTTGGGTGTCATACCATCCCCGGCTCGTGTAGATGGTGTCGTTGGGTCCATATATATCGGTCGGGGAGTCGATTCTGGCCATATGGGTGGCCGTATTGTAGTAAAGCGTATCGCTTAGCAGGGAGAATCCGTCCTTATGGTTGATGAGTTCCACGTCGTAGAAGAAATCAGCGTCTTTCGTGCGGCTGTTGTATTGTCCGAAAATCGAGGTCAGCGTGTTGACGTCGTCCTTCAGTTCGCCGCCGCATCCATAGTAGCCTATCTCCTGGTCTACGTCATAGTCGAGCGTATCGGTGAGCAGTTCTCCCGAAGGGTCCTTAAGGCGCACCTTGCGCTCCGAGGGTCCATTGGTCAGCTTAGCCAGGCGCGCGTCGCCGTTGTAATATAGCTGGTCGGCCCAGACGAAGAGAGTGTCGCCCTGCTCCATGCGGATATGGCCGAATGCGTCGAGCGAATTTATCTCGGGATAGTAATAGGCTGAATCGCAGAACATCCACAGCGACCCCTGACGAAACTTCACATTGCCCGACACGATCTGTTTCTCCGTAGTGTCGTTCCACTGTGGCTGTATCTTGTAGAGGCTGTCGGCGTATTCGAGGAATACCTTATCGCTCTGATATCGGTTCTGGTCGGGGATTACGGGGCGTATGGGCTTGGTAGGAGCCGGGCGTGTATAGGTCTCCTCCGTCTTTTTTCTGGCCGCGTTTCTGTTTGCCTGCTGGGCATAAGCGCTGAAAGCGATGTCGCCGATGAAGATCAGCGACACCGCAGCCATAATCCATAGGAGTCCCTTCTGATAGCGGGTCATTATAAGGGTTAGAGGTTAAGGGTTAAGGGTTAGAGGCCTTCTCCTTCTCCCAGCCGTCGTAGCGGAAATCGCAGTTGTTCCAGCCATCGGAGATGTGCACGTATGTGTCCTTGATCTTATTCTCCACCCAGTCCTTTATGATCCGCTCTTTGGTGTAGGCCTCATACATGCGTTTGAGCATCGTATAGTCTTCGGCGAGGTTGGCCGAATGTCCGGGCACCCGTGCGTTGAGGCGCACGATAACGGCTACATCCTGGTTGCGGCGCTGGTCTTTCATTATGAAGGGCTCGCTCATGTCACCGGGCTGCATACCTTCGATGCGGCGTGCTATCTCAGGCGGAAGATCCTGCATCTCGAAGCGGGTGGTGCCGAAGCGTTCGCTCTCAGGGTTGGAATTGACCATCATGCCCTTGTTGTTGCGCGAATCCTTGTCTTGTGAGATATAGCGCACGCTCTCGTCGAAAGTGAACTTGCCTGCAGCGATCTCCTTGCGAATGGAGTCGAGACGCATCGTGGCGTCGCGGAGGTCTTTCTCGCTCACCTTTGGCCTCAGGAGGATATGGCGCACGTTGACCTGGTCGCCGCGCCGCTCAATGAACTGGATGATATGGTAGCCGTATTCCGTCTCTACGATACGGCTCACCTTCTTGGGGTCGTTGAGGTTGAAGGCCACGTTGGCGAACTCGGGGACATAGTCTGAGCGGTTGGCGAATCCGAGCTCACCGCCTCGCTTCGCGCTCTCGGTGTCTTCGCTATAGAAGATGGCGAGGGTTGAGAAGTCAGACTCTCCCTTGTTGATTCGGTCGGTGAAGTCGCGCAGGCGGGCCTTGACGTCTTCCACTTCCTGCTTCGGGATGACGGGGTTGAGCTGCATGATCTGCACCTCCACCTGCATCGGCACGTAGGGAATGCTGTCGGCGGGCAGCTTAGCGAAGTATTTCTTCACGTCGTTGGGGGTGGCCTTTACGTTTTTCGTCAGATTATCCTGCACCTGCTCCTTGATGTAGTTGGCCTTCATCTTCTCGAGCACGTCCTCGCGCAGGGCGTTCCAGGGCTTGCGGAAGTATTCCTCCACCTTCTCGCGGCTGCCGAGACCCTTCACGAAATAGTTCATCTGCATGTCTACCCGCGAAGCGAGCTGGCTTACGGGAGCCTCGATGGTGTCGAGCTTGCCCTGATGGAGATAGAGTTTCTCTACGGCAAGCTGCTCCGGGATCACGCAGTAGGGGTCGCCTCCCGGACTTGCGCCCATGCTGCGCATCTCTGAGTAGGCCTCTTCGATCTCCGACTTGTAGATGGCGTTGTCGCCCACGATCCAGGCCACTTCGTCTATCACGTTTTTCTTCGGTCCGGTGAGGGTGTCTGCCATTGCCGGGCCGATTGAGAGGAGAGCGGCCGCAGCCAGGGATATGCTGATAGTAGTTTTCTTTTTCATCTCTGTTTGATGTAGTTGCCTTCTTTAAGAATGTTTTTTTCCGCTGCCGAGGCGCGGAGTGCCTTTATGAGTCCGGCCTCGTAGTCGGCCAGATGTAGCGCTTTCATGCGGTCTTCGATGATTGGCGCGGCGTAGTCTTCGGGCATCATCGTTCCGCTTCGCATGAAGTCGGTCAGATGCAGGATATAGACCATGCCGTTGAGTTCCGTCTCGTAGTCGACAATGTTCTCCACAAACGTGTCGGCGTCGCCGAGCTTTGCAGGAATCTCGCTCGCCACCGCGTCGAAATCCACCCATCGGTCGGCGAAGTAGCGGAATGCCGTGGCTTCGCGGCGTCCGGTGTTCTCGAGCGCGTCGTAGGAGTCCGTGTCGGCGAGTCGCATCCATTGGCGTATATCGTCAAGATTGCGCGAATCGGCCGGAATACGGATGAAAAGTCCTTTTACGATAGGGCGCTCGAGCCGGAGCTCGGCGGCATGGGCCTTATAGTAGGCCTTCACTCCGGCCATGTCTACCGGCTGCACTCCCGTGCGTCGCATCTTGCGGCGGTAGGAGTCGGCGATGAGGCTCCGGCGGTAGTCGGCAGTCAGAGCATCTATCCGGTCGAGGTCGTCGATCTGGCCTGCGGCGAGGTCTTCGATGAGGAATCCCTCTATCCACTGGTCGGCCATCTTCCGGATGAGGGCCGTGCTGTCGGCCGCGCTGATGCCTGCGGGAAGGCGGCTGACGATGTCGGATAGCCGGAGCACGGAGTCGCGGTATTGCGCCACGAATTCAGTGTCCGACGGAGCGGAATCCGCCTTATGGCGGCCGCATCCGGGCATCGCGGAGATGACTCCCAGCAGTATTAACGCGGTCTTTTTCATCTAATGAGCAAAATTACAAAAAAAATCGGATACTTGCAAATTTTAGTTGTGGAGTTGTGGGATTGTGGAGTGGTAGGAGACGTGCATCTATATTTAAAGCCCTTGGAAACACTTCCTTTCCAAGGGCTTTGTGGATTATGGGGCAGCGGGCCTTACTTGATTTTCTTAAGTACCTTCTCGTTGACCTTAACGGGATATTTCGATTTCAGGCGTTCCACCCAGTCGCGTTCGAGCTGGTTCTGATAGTCGCCCGTCACGAGGCTCCGGACGTCGCTCATCGTTTCAGGAGCGTTGAGCACCTTCGGATCAAATACGAAGTAGACGGTATATTTCTTGTTGTTGGGCTTGACGGGGGCTCCTCCAAACATTACGTTGTCTACCATCGCGTTCTGTCCTTCCTCAAGCAGGATGCGTTCGATCGAGGCCTTGCCTGCGAACTGCTTGCGGGCCGCCTTGAGTCCTGCATCGTCCGACATCTTGAGGAGTTCGGCGCGCACGAGGTCGGCCACGGAGTCGTTGGTGGCCTGCACCAGGATTCCTTTCACGTGGGGCTTGGTCCATTTGTAGTCGTCGCGGTGTGCGTTGAAATAGTCGGAAAGTCCCTGCTCGTCTTTGGCTGCCTTGTCCCATACCTCGCGGAGGCTTGCCTCGTAGAGGAGCGAACCCTCGCGGTATTCATTGAGGAGATTGCGGTAGTCGGGTTCGTTGGCGTAGAGCCAGTCGTATTCGAGCTGCTTCACGGCCTCGTCGTCCATCTGCTGATTGGCGATGGCCTTCTTATGCTTCTTGCGCAGGCGGTCGATGGTGTTTTTCTCCACGAGCGCATAGCGTTCCTCCTGAGGATTGGCGAAGCGCTTGAGCATACCGGGCTTCATCTCCTCAAGGGAGGCGGGACCCTTGGCGTCGAGCTTGCGGATCACGTGCCAGCCGAACTGGCTGCGCACCGGGCGCGAGATCTCGTCTACCTGAAGTGCGAATGATGCCGAGTCAAACGGCTCCACCATCATTCCTGCGCCAAACCAGTTGAGTTTTCCACCCTGGCGGCCAGAACCCTTGTCGTCTGAGAGTTCGCGGGCGAGGTCTTCGAAGACTGCGGGGTTGGCTACTACGACGTTGTAGATGCTGTCAATGCTTGCCTTGGCTGCTGCCTGCTGGTCGGCTGTGGCCGTAGCCGGCACCATCTTCATTATATGCTCTACGAGCACTGTGCCGCGTGCCGGGCGCTTGTTGCCCCCCTTGAGTATGTGCCATCCCTGCGGCGACTCCACTACCTCGGAGATTTCTCCAGGTGCAAGGGTGAAGGCGGCCTTCTCAAATCCATAGGGAAAGCGGCCGGCCACTATGTAGCCCATTCTGCCTCCGGCCGTGCTGCTGGCGCGGTCTACGGAATATTGAGCCGCGAGCTTTCCGAAGTCGACTCCCTTGAGGAGCTCCGCATGGAGCGAGTCGGCCTTATGGCGCGATGCTTCGGCTTCTTCCGGTGAATTTCCCTTGGCGAGCATGATATGGAATGCTTCAGCCTCCTGGCGGGATAGGTCGTAGGCTTCCTTCACGAGGGAGTTGAGATAGACTGAATCAGTCATGTAGGGAGTGGCGAGATCAGCGCGGTACTGATCCATCTCGCGGCGGAACGCAGCGGCGGTGTCGAGTCGGTTTGAGAGCGCGTCGGCCACCTTGAGTTTGTAGATCTTAAACATCTCGGCGTAATCGCCGATGGTCTGGGGATCTACCTGTTGTTGCTGGTTCTTGTGGTAGAGGTACTCGAACTCGGAGCGAGGGACGTCGACTCCGTCTACGGTCATCACCACCTCATCCTTCGCCATTGCGGAGAATACCGAGGCGGCAGCTACGGCTATTGCAGCTATGTGCTTTCTGTTCATTGTCGTTGTCTGTATAATATCGCAAAAAGGAGGAAGCTAACGCAGCTTCCTCCTTCTTTAACGTATTATTCGCGTGAAAATTGTGTTTAAGCCTGATTGAGCCCAGGATTCTGGGAAAGTTTCTCCAGAACGTAGGGCGCCGTCACCTCGAATTTCTTCTTCTTAGAGGAAGGCACCTCATACATGGCGTCTACCATGACGGTCTCCACAATGCTGCGCAGGCCGCGGGCTCCGAGCTTGTATTCGATGGCCTTGTCTACAATCGTGTCGAGCGCCTCGTCGGTGAATTCGAGTTCCACGCCATCCATCTCGAAGAGTTTCTTATACTGGCGTGTGATGGCGTTCTTGGGTTCGGTGAGGATCCGACGCAGGGCGTCGCGGTCGAGCGGATCAAGGGCGGTGAGCACCGGCAGTCGGCCGATGATCTCCGGGATGAGGCCAAACGACTTGAGGTCTTGCGGCATGACGTAGCGCATCAGGTTGTCGCGCTTCTTCTTGGCGTCGCTGCTGTTCTGGCCATAGCCCACGGTGTGGGTGTTGAGCCTGGCCGCGATCTTGCGTTCGATGCCGTCGAATGCTCCGCCGCATACGAAGAGGATGTTTTTCGTATCCACCGCAATCATCTTCTGCTCAGGATGCTTGCGGCCGCCGTTTGGCGGCACGAGCACCGTAGAGCCCTCGAGAAGCTTCAGCAGGCCCTGCTGCACGCCTTCGCCCGAGACATCGCGCGTGATCGATGGATTGTCGCTCTTGCGGGCTATCTTGTCGATTTCGTCGATGAAGACGATGCCTCGCTCGGCCTTCTTGACGTCGTAGTCGCAGGCCTGCAGCAGACGCGTGAGCAGCGACTCGATGTCTTCGCCCACGTAGCCGGCCTCCGTCAGCACGGTGGCGTCGACTATGGTGAAGGGCACATCAAGCAGTTTGGCTATGGTCTTGGCCAGAAGGGTCTTGCCCGTGCCGGTAGGCCCTACGAGGATGACGTTGCTCTTTTCGATGTCAACGTCTTCAGCGTCCTGCTTCCCTTCGTCGAGACGCTGGATGCGCTTGTAGTGGTTGTAGACGGCTACTGCCATATACTTCTTGGCCTCATCCTGCCCGATGATGTACTGGTCGAGGAATTCCTTGATTTCCTTGGGCTTGGGGATGGAGTTTCGCCCTTTCTTCTTGTCAGCCCGGCCTGATTTACGCTGAGCGAGCTCCGCGTTGGCCGTCGTCTCGATATAATCGACGCAGTCTGAGCAGAGCGCCAGCCCGGGCATTATCTCCACTACTGGATTAGCCTCGGAGTCGATAGTGCCGCACATGGCGCATACCAATCCGGAGCCCTGTGATTTCTTTGCCATAATCAAAAACTGCGTTTATTTCTTCTTTTCGTTGATGAGGATGCGGTCGATCATGCCGTATTCCTTTGCTTCGGAAGCGATCATCCAGTAATCGCGGTCGCTGTCGGCGGCCACCTTCTCCATGCTCATGCCGCTGTGTTCGGAGATGATGCGGTAGAGTTCGTCCTTGAGTTTGAGTATCTCTCGGGCTGTGATCTCGATGTCGGAGGCCTGTCCCTGGATGCCGCCCATCGGCTGATGTATCATCACGCGGCTGTGGGGGAGTGCGAAGCGCTTTCCCTTCTCGCCGGCCACGAGGAGCACGGCGGCCATCGAAGCGGCCATGCCGGTGCAGATGGTGGATACGTCGCTGTTGACATACTGCATAGTGTCGTAGATGCCGAGACCGGCGTAGACCGATCCGCCCGGCGAATTGATGTAGAGCGAGATATCCTTATCGGGATCCACCGAGTCGAGATAGAGGAGCTGTGCCTGGATGATGTTGGCGCTCTGGTCGCTCACCTGGGTGCCGAGGAAGATGATGCGGTCCATCATGAGGCGTGAGAATACATCCATCTGAGTGACGTTGAGCTGACGCTCCTCGAGGATGTAGGGATTCATGTAGTCGGCGTGGGGCACTGTCACTGCTCCGGCCTGACGGTTTACGGCTTTCTGGTAGCCGTCGAGCATATTGCTGCTCATGCCGAGGTGATGCACGGCATATTTTTCAAAGTCTGTCATATAGTCAAGTTTTGTTTTAAATAGTGTCGGCGATGCGGTGTCTCCGCATCGCCGACTATGTTGAGATTGTCTGATGGCCGGGATGTTTGATTCAGTTGAAAGTCTAAACGGACCTAAACATCCGGGCATCTATAATTAATCATCAATAATTAATCATTGTTCTCAGCCGGTGCGAAGAGTTTGTTGAAGTCTTCTACGCTGACGTTCTTCTCGTCGAGGGTCACTGTCTCCTTGATAGTGCCGTAGAGCTTGCTTTCGAAAGCCTGCTGGCGCACCTGATCGCCCTGCTTGCCGTTGATGATCTCCATTGCGTATTTCTCAAGGATATCCTCGGGCACGTTGGGCATGCCGTACTGTGCGAACTGGTTGCGTGCGATAGCCTTTGCGAGTTCCACTACGTCTTCCTTCTCGAGCTTCACTTCGAGGGCCTCAGCCACCTTGTCGCTTACGAGCTGCCATACGAGCTGCGGGCGAGCCTTGGCGTATTCCTCTTCGATGTTTTCGTCGTTGAGCGATTCGTTGGCCTGCTTGAGGTAGTCCTTAAGCACAGCGTCGGGAAGCGTGAGTTCACCCACTGCCTTGAGGATGGCGTCCTTCACGTCGATGGTGAAGCGGAAATCGCTGTCGTTGCTCAGCTGAGCCTCGATCATTTCCTTCACTTTGTTGCGGTATTCCTCCTCGTCTTTTACGTTGTCTTTGCCGAAGAGCTGGTCGTAGTATTCCTGGCCGAGCTCGGCGGGACGGAGCACGATGGAGTCGGTCACTTCAAACTGGTAGTCACCCTTGTGGTTCTCTACGTCGTCCTTGTCGATATGGAGCATCGAAGCGAGTTCCACTGCGTTGCCGTCAGCAGCTGCGAAGGGGTTGAAGTTGAACTTGTCGCCTACCTTCTTGCCGGTGAAGAGAGCCTTCTGCTCGTCGCTCTTGAAGTGTTCGGGGCCAACGATGCCGTTTTCCACTACGATGCCGCCTTCCTTAACGGAGCCGTCTTCGTTAAGCTCGGTGATGATGCCTTTCACTACGGAGTTGCTCTCCACAGTGTCGCCCGATTCCTGCTTGCCGAAGCGGCGACGGAGGTTCTGGTCCTGGGTAGTGACCATTTCGTCGGTGACTTCGATGTTGTAGTAGGGCACGGACATGTCCTTGCTTACAGGGTTCTGGATCTCGGGAGCCAGACCTACGCGGAACTTGAACGTGAAGTCGTCGTTCTTGATGTCGAAGCTTTCACTTGCTTCCGGCACGGGGTTGCCGAGCACGCGGAGCTTGTTTTCCTTAATATAGTTGTAGAGGGCTTCGGAAGTAGCCTTGTTTACTTCGTCGTATTTCACTGCCTCGCCATATTTCTTCTGGATGAGGCTGATGGGTGTCTTACCGGGGCGGAAACCGGGCTCGGGACGGTTTTTCGCGATATTCTTAAGGGCTTTTTTTACGCCTTCAGCATAGTCAGCTGCAGCGAGCTCGACGGTCACGAGGCCGTTTACGTCGTCGATTTTTTCAAACGTTACGTTCATTTTCTGTATTTGATGTTTTATTTCTATATTTTCAATCCATACTATCGTAATAACAATAACCGTGCCAACTTTTTCCCGGTCGGCAGGGGCGTTTTTTGATAGTTTTGGGTTTATTCCGCAAAATTAACAAAAAAATCCGATATGGCAAAATCGTTTTACGTTTTACGCCTTTCGTTTTGCGAGTCAATGCACGGCGCGCGATGCGTGGCGCACTGTCCGCAGCGCCTCAGAATCCGAAGCCGGAGAGAACGCTCTTCAGGGCGCGCTTGATCTTGTCTTTCCTTTTGTAGACGGGAGGCAGGGGCATATGGCCGTTGCCTACACGGGAGTCGAGCTCCATGCCGAGTCGCCGTGAGTCGTGGTCGATGGCGTTGACGCGAGCTATCAGGTCGGTGATGATTGAATCGCGCGGCACGCGCTCCGACTCGAAGATCATCATCGCGTCCTGGATGGCGAGCATCTGGTCTTTCTCATGGCGACGCGCATCCTTCACTGTGATGTATTCCCTGTCGGTGATGGTGAGGTCGAAGTATGTGCTGACGTAGAGTATCGGGTCCTGATAGTTCTTAAACATGAACATATCGTGTCCCCTGCCCATCGACTCGATGCTGCATGAGAGCCGATCGAGGTTTTGCGGACGCACCGCGAAGGTGTCGGTGTCGGAGAAGCGGTAGTCCATCACGAGGCGCTCGAATTCAGTGTCGCGCCATAGCGGGCCGCTTAGCCGAGGGGTCCACTTGCGCCGGGTGGAGTCGGCGAGAACGTTGACCGTCACGTTGACTCCTGCCGTGTCTTTCCGCCATATCTCGGTAGGGGAGTAGCGTCCCATCACTGTGTCGGTACCGAGTCGGCTTCCCGCTATGAGGGCCGGGAAGTTCATGCGCTTGGGCAGCGACACCCAGTCGCTCCATGAGAAGTGATGGTTGGCGCGGTCGGAGACGCTGTCGCGTCCCCATGCATCGGTCCATTTGTAATACGATTTAGTCTTGAGCAGACGGGGATCGGTCCAGCCCTGATAGCGTTTCTCCTTTCCCGTGGGTATCATGAAGTCCACCCATTTCTCTCGGTAGAGCATCAGTGTGTCGGAAGAGGAAGACATAGTGGAGAGTTCGCGGATATATCCGGTAAGATGCAGTATGGGACGATGCTTTGTGCTGACCTTCACCTCCGGGAGCTCATAGGGTATAGGCTCCAGCGGCGCGTTGGGTTCTGCATCGATGCAGAAGGCTCCTCCGATAGCCAGCAGGGCTGCCGTCCCCCTGAAGAGGAAGGCGCGGAAAATGCTGTTTATGTGGAATCGACTTTTCATGCTTTGCGAATTAGATATGGCAAAGTTATCGAATCTTCACATATAAAGCAATTTCCACGCCGTTGTTTTGGTAAATATTGAATAAAATTAACTTATTTTATGAGGATCTTATGGGATTCATCTCCTTTCCGAATGATATAGCAACCGGGAGAAAGAGCATCTGTATCGGAGGCGACCCTGATACCGGAAAGCGTGAATATCTCGATGGGGTAGTCCTGCGGTGTCGGGATTTCAGCGACTTCGTCGGAATCATATGCCTCGGTATGCTCGAATTCGCACCATGGCCAGATGGTTCTTGCCTTCTCGAGCCCCACCTGCGGCATCTTAAGCACCGCGCTCCTGAAGATGGGCGAATAGAACAGACTTCCGTATTGATAGTCATCCTGCGATAGCTCCACTGGATCATCGGTGTCATATACCACCGTCTCCGTAACAGTATAGTCGAATGCATAAAGGCCGAATGTCTTCACACTTCCAGGAATATGGATGAAGGCAGGGGAGCCGCAGCCGGAGAAGGCATAATCCCCTATTTTCTTGACTCCATCCGGAATCCGGATGGACTGTAGACCGTTGCACCCCCAGAAGGCGGAAGCTCCTATTGAGGCAAGGTTTTCCGGCAATGTTACTTCCCTCAGAGAGGGGCAGAAGGCAAACGCTTCATTCTCTATCTTCGACACTCCGCTGCCAAATGTAGCGTCGGACAGTGACGTACAATAGAAGAAAGCTTTCTGACCTATGGTCTCTACACTTTCCGGAATCCGAATGGAGGACAGCGAGATACATCCTTCGCAGAATTCGGCTGGAATCTCCTTTACCCCCTCCGGTATGTTGATGGCGCTCAGACTGTCGCATAAATAGAATGTACTTTCTCCAATTTCCACGATTCCATCAGGAAGCGTTACAGATCCAAGCTTCCGGTTCATATAGAAGGCTAAGGCACCCACCTTGATCACGCTGTATGGCTTTCCGTCGAGCATGACTGTCGCGGGAACCTCTACGTCGCCCTGCACGTCGTTGAATGCAGCCACACGGCAGGTAGCTTGCTGTTCGTCGAGAATCGCGTAGCGCAGGCCGTCGTAGGTGAATACTGCGATGTCGCCGGGTCTGACTGTAACGTGACATACCTCGGCAGCGTAGGCGTCAATGCCTGTGGCCGATATAAGGCAGGAACCGGGAGCGAGGGCCTTGACCACGCCGTCATGATCTACCGTAGCAACAGACTCGTCAGAAGACTTCCAGACCAAAGAGTCTGAGGCAATGGTTTCGCTGCCGCTCATTATGGAGGCGGATATGCGGAGGCTTTCTCCTGCCTCACATCTCCAGGTGGATGGAGAAAGGGCGATGGTAGATATTTCAGTGGCAGAGGGGACAAAGGTTTCGATTTCCTCAAACATGCTCCAGGGCTGAGTCTGCCGGTAGGCTTCCAGTGCTTCCTGCGTTACGAACAGGGTGGCCTGCGAGTAAGCATGTGCGTCGAAGACGTAATCATCCACGTCAGCAGCTACTGGTATAGGCGACGGCGAGTAAATATAGAGAAGATAATCGCAATAATGGAATGCGTTGCCCCGGATTTCTTCGAGCCTTAGGGGGAGCAAGACAGAGACGAGGTTTCGGCAATAAGCGAAGGCTTGATGTCCTATATATGTGACGTTATCCGGTAGGCTGATGCAACCTAATGATGTACAACCTTCAAAAGCGTAAGCTTCGATTGTCTGCAAGGAGGAAGGGAAGGAGATGCGGGCAAGTGCAGTGCAACCGGAGAAAATGGAATAAGGAAGTCCTGTCATTGAGTCGGGTAGCTTGATTTCAGAGAGGCCTGTGCAGCCTTTGAATACGCTACCTCCAATACTATGCTGATCTTTAAGGTTCTCAGGCAGGGAAATGGACTTAAGGGCAGTACAGCCTTCAAAGGCAGAATCCCCCAAAAACATCAGGGAGTCGGGCAGTACGATTGATTCAAGCGAAGTGCATCCATTAAAAGAATAAGGTTCGATTTCAGAAAGCGACTGCGGAAGGAGTATATCGTTAAGACTTGTGCATTTCCGGAATGTGTCCATCCCGATACAGACAAGCGTAGAGGGCAATTCTACCGATGTGAGGGCCGAGCACCCCTGGAAGGTCATTGCAATTACTGTGAGTCCTTCGGGAATCCTTGCGGTCTCAAGCGACGTGCATCCCATAAATGTTCCCCATCGCATATCTTCGAGGGTATCCGGCATTTCGACGGCAGTGAGGCTTGAGCAGTAAGCAAAAACCATTTCTCCCATATGTCTGACCGTAGGGGGAATCCTTACTTCATAGAGGGAGGAACACCCGCTGAAAAGTTCTGAAGGCAACTCATTGATACCATCGGGGAGCAGAGCGGCCTGAAGCGATGCGCACTTATAGAACGCCAGGTCTCCTATTGAGGATAGGGAATCAGGGAATGTGACATTTTTGAGAGCCTTGCAGGATTCGAACGCGGATATTCCGATCTCCGACATTGAATCAGGCAGAACAATCTCAGTCAATGACGAACATCCTTTGAAGCCATTGTTTCCTATTATTTCAATTGAGGGAGGCAGGGAAACCGATGTCAAGGATGAGCAACCGAGGAATGTCGACTGGGGAATTTCCACAGCCTCTTCAGGCCACTGCACATTGACAATGCCGGTGCCTGAGAAGGCCGCTGTACCGACCTTACGGATATTGGATGGCAGATTGATTTCAGAGAGTCCGGCGCATCCGGAGAAGGCATTGTCGCCTATCTGACTTATAGTCTCAGGAAGAAGCACGGAATGAAGGGCAGTGTTCTCGGAAAAGGAGTCGTCTCCGATTCCGATTACTGTATAGACAATATCGCTATCCTGTATGGATGAAGGAATGACAAGGTCACCCTCCGCGACATTTCCCGGAATCATGCCGCCTCTCTTATAAGTTCCGGCTTTGGTGATTACGGTTTTGGTATCCTCGTCTAAGACGGTGTAGTTGAGGGTTTGGCCTTCGTAGGTGAAGGCGAGATCTCTGGCCCGCAGATGCATTGTCATCATAAGTATCATGACCATGATTGTGCTGATTCGCTTCATAATATAGGTGTTTGTAGATGAAAGTACAAATATAGGTGTTTTTTTTCAATCGACCTCCTTTTTATATCAAAAAAATCAATTGACCTCCGTAATTGTTATCTATATGGAAGTTCTGTGAGTTCTCGGAAGAGTCAATTCATGGTTCTCAATTCTAAATTCTCAATTATGGAAATAAGGCATCAGAATCTGACAAGATACATCACGCCGCTGCGCGAGGGAGGCAGCCTGCCAGCGCTGGCGGAGGCCGACGACGGTTTCAAGTACGTCGTGAAGTTTCGCGGGGCCGGCCACCGCGAGAAGGCGCTCATAGCTGACTTCATCGGGAGCGAGATAGCGCGCGCCATCGGCATGCGTGTGCCGGAGCAGGTATTCCTCAACCTTGACGAATACTTCGGACAGGCAGAAGGCGACGAGGAGATACAGGACCTCCTGAAATGGAGCCAGGGACTCAATCTTGGTGTGCATTACCTTCAGGGAGCCATGACGCTCGACCCTTATGCAAACCCTGTGGACGAGTCGACGGCATCGAAGATCGTATGGCTCGACATGTTCATAACCAACGTAGACCGCACGGTGAAGAACACCAACATGCTTATATGGAACCGAGAGCTTTGGCTCATCGACCATGGGGCCTCACTCTATTTCCACCATAGCTGGACCGATCCCGCCGAGAGCGACTGGGAAAGCAAGGCGCTCGTGAAGTTTCCCTATATCAAGGACCATGCGCTTCTGCACAAAGCCACGCGGATGGCGGAGGCAGACCGCGAGATTCGCGCCAGACTTGCTCCGGAGAAGATTGACGAGATAGTCGATGCGATTCCCGTAGAGTGGCTGAATTGGGAGGAGGGCCTTGACCCGTGTAAGGATGGTATCATCGAGGAGAGGAGAGAAGTTTACAGGAAGTTTCTGAAGAAGAGGCTTCAGGATGTTGACATAGTAAAGGCAGTGGAAGATGCAAGAGCTAAACAGATATGAATATGCCGTGCTGAGGTATGTGCCGCGCGTGGAGCGCGAGGAGTTCATCAATGTCGGGCTTGCCATGATGTGTAAGCGTCGCCGCTGGATAAAGGTAGCAATACTCCTGCCGGAGGAAAAGCTCTGTGTCATGTGTCCTGATGCCGACAAGGAGGCGCTTGGACGTCAGCTTCAGGCCTTCGTCGACATAGCCGAGGGGCGGCGCGGAGCGGGTCCGGTAGCGCAGTATCCCGTTGAGGAACGCTTTCGGTGGATATCAGCCGTCAAGAGCAGCGTCATACAGACGTCAAGGCCCCATCCCGGACTTTGCGGCGACCTTGACGAGACCTTCGCCCGGCTCTTCACAGAGCTGGTAGAGTGAGTCCACCTGTTTCCGATCAAGAGTGAAATGGAAAAAACGGCCTCGTCCCCTCGGGGACGGGCCGTTTTCCGTTTTTGTATAGCGGGTTTTATTATTTGTCTTTCTTCTCGAGCTTAGGAAGTTTCGCCTGCTTTTCGCTGCGTCTTGCCTCCATCTCAGCCTTGTTGGCCTGATACTGCTTGAGCTGGTCTTTGTCGAGGATCTTCTCCACTTCCTTGTCAAACTCGGCGCGGAGTTTCTGCATCTCGTCCTTGCTCTTTGCCTTCATTTCGGCTTTCGTTTTCTTCTCGGCCGTCATGTTCTTTTCGCGCAGGGCCTTCATCTGTGTCTTCTGCTCCTCAGAGAGAGTGATGCCCTTGAACATCGGGTTCTCACCTCCGCGGCGCATCTTGCCTCCGTCTTTCGGTCCTTTCATGCGGCGGTCGGCTTTCGCCATTTTTCCTGCCTTGCGCATGCCTTTCTTGCCGTCTTTTGCGAAAGCCTTGCCGTCTTTCTTGCAGCCTGCCTTTCCTTCTTCCTTGCAGCACTCCTTCTTTTCCTTGCAGCATTCAGCTGTCTTCTCGGTAGCGGTGGTGGTAGCCGACTGTGCGTTTGCTACGGTTGGTATCGCGAACGCTGCGCAGAGTGCGAGCGAGAGGGTCATGAGTATTTTCTTCATCTTGATTTCGTGTATTAAAGTTTTATTGTTTCTCGATTGTTTACGATGTTTTGACCCGCGATGCGGCGTATGGTTTAATCCACTTTCAAACTTTCACATATTTTAATAAAGTACTGTCACTGTGTTAACAAGTATAAATGCCGATGCTGCGAAACCGATACTGCGCGAAGCTCCGATACTTACTCATTTAACAGTATGCGCACGAACGACTCAGGCAACCTCACATTATATAGTTTCAGCGCTTCGCGGAAGAGGGGTGCAATTTCCTCGTCGCGGAATCCTGCTATGCCGCAGCCGATGCGGGTGACGTAAAACGTATTCTGGTCGCATTCCCTCGCATATTCGATGAAATCGTCTACATAGGGTTTGATTGTCTCCACTCCTCCCTGCATCGTAGGGATGGCATACGACAGTCCCTGCGGCCCGACTCCTTGACCCATTATAGCTCCGAAGCGCTGGCGGGCCACGCGTGCCGCCCCTCCGCCATGCGATCCGGCGAGGTTGCTGCCGAAAACGAAGACATCGTCAGGTCCGAGTTTCGTTATGTTTTCAGGCGTGAATTTCATGCCTGCGATAAACTTGAGGTTGTCGGCTATGCCGTAAGGGCGGTGGAGTGCATAGCGCTCGTGCATCTGCTTATTGCTTGATGCCCCCGCGAGGTCGTCAGCTATGGAGATGATGACGTCGTGGAGTTCCAGACCCTTCCGGAATTTCTCCGGTATGCCTGTATATCCGAGGATGGTGCCGATGATGTTGCCCGCTACGGCTCCAGTGGAGTCGCTGTCGCCGTCGTGGTTGACTGCCGCTGCGAGGCATCCTTCGAAGTCGCGGATGTAGCGCATGGCGCAGAAGAGAGCGATGGCTACAGTCTCTTCCGCCACCCATCCCTCGCCCAACTGAGCGATGGCCTCGCGGTCGGAGAGCCGGGTGTTGGCCAGCGTGACGGCTTTCGATATAAGGGCTACGAACTCATCCGAGTAGCGGCAGCCCGGCATGGAGGTCAATGTGCCGGTAAGGGCCAGCCCTATGAGTGAGCGGAACGTAAGGCGGTCGATCACGTGCACCCGCATGCATTCGAATATGAGAAGGGCCGTGAATACGGAGGCGAGGGTACTCATGTCGTGGCAGTGGGTGAGGCGGGCGTTGTCGGCCGCCACCCGTGCCGTTAGTCGGCGTGCCGTCTCCACGTCGGCGGCGTCCTTCATGTCGCGGGCTCCGAAGAAGACTCCGATTGGCGATATGCGCATCACTGCGCCGCAACCTTTCGAGTCGTTCTTGGCCGGTCTATGGCTTGCCCAACTCCGGAGCGCCGATAGGCAGGTGTTGCCCGGCGCGCGGCGCGCCCAGAGATCGCGTATGTGTGAGAGCCAGGATGAGGGGAGGGGAAGCTGGAATGCCGTCTGCGTGTCATACCATGCCAGAAGAGCCTCCTTCATGTCGTGGCGGATGGTTTCCGGATTCGGATCGGCTCCGTCGGCATAGGCCGTGAGCAGACCTTCCGCCGTGAAGAGCGTCATCTGCGTGTCGTCTGAAAATCGTGCTGTTTCCGTCCGGTCAAGTTCGAAGTCGGTTATTCCCGCCTCTCCATACTCATGGATGATCTGATTGAGTGAGGAGAATTCCACGGCATAGCCGAGAGCGTCGCCGGCGGCTCCGGCAGCAAGGCACCCCCGTGCCTTATCTATGATGATATCTTTCATGGTTAGAATTCTATTTTGAATCCACGTTTCTTTAGTTCATTATATTTCTCGATATTGAAGCTGTAGAGCTTTGCCTCCCGTTTCGGTGTAGGCCATACCGTCTCGTCGAGCTGCGTCAGAATGTCGAGACGCTGCATCTTCTTTGCGAAGTTACGGCGGTCAAACTGCACACCGAGCACCGCCTCATAGAGCGTCTGCAGCTCTTTTAATGTGAATTTCTCCGGTAGCAGCTCATATCCCAAGGGGTAGAAATAGATTCTCTCCCTTAGCCGACGCAGCGCGTCTCGGAGTATTTCGCCGTGGTCGAAAGCCAACGGCGGCACGTTTTCCACCGGAAACCATCCGGCGTCGGCAGCATCGTCGCCTCCCCTCACATCCTGTATCCTCACGAGGGCGATGTAGGCTATCGTGATTACCCTCTCGCGCGGATCGCGGTCTGGGGTGGAGTAGGTGTGGAGCTGTTCTATGTGGGCGGAATCCAGTCCTGTCTCCTCGCGCAGCTCGCGGCGAGCTCCCTCCTCCGCCGTCTCATTCGGGTTCAGGAAACCACCCGGGAATGCCCAATGTCCCTTATAGGGCGTGATGCCGCGTTCGATTAGCAGCACCTTCAGTTCCTCGCCGTCAAATCCGAAGATCACGCAGTCGGTAGTCACTGCCGGATGCGGATATTTATAGCAGTATTTCTTTTCTTCCATATTCATTGATTTTCATTATTTCGCCCAAAGCAGCCATACTGCGCGAAGCGCCGATACTGCGAAGCCGATACTTAATACTTATACTTGTAAGTTTCGGCAAGTCGGCGTGTGAAGTTGTCGAGTGTCTGCAGCATATCGATGGGAAGTCGTTTCCTGCACTCATCCAGAATATAGTCCGGTATCTCCTTATAGTAAGCAGCTGCGATTCCTCCCGCTATCGCAGCCTGGGTGTCGGCATCGCCGCCCAATGCCACTGCGAGGCGTATCGCCGACTCGTAGTCCGTACTTTTGAGAAACGCGATGATGGCCTCCGGCACACTCCCCTGGCAGCTGACATCAAACCGGTAGTCGCGCTGAATCTTGCGGTAATCCCTCGATAGGTCGTAGCCGAATCCTATCTCGATGACGTCCTTTATCCCTCTTTTATCCATACCTCGGAGCGCATAGAATATAGCCACGGCCGTAGCTTGCGCTCCCTTGATGCCTTCGGGATGATTGTGGGTGATCTCAGCGGATTCCTTGGCAAGACGCATGGCCTCGTCAAGACTGGTAGCTATGGCACCGGCCGGACTTACCCGCATCGCTGATCCGTTGCCCCAGCTGTTGTAGGGGAATGGATTGTCGGTCACGATCCATTTCCGGAATGTTCCTCCGTAACCGGCACGGGGGTATCGGCGACACCAGCGTTGCAGCACTTCGGCATAGTCCCGATTTGACTCGAGCGCATCGGCAAGCGCTACGGTGCATACCGTATCGTCGGTAAACATACTGTCGGAGGAGAGGAGTGGAAAATCCACATCTTTAATAGGATCCCATTCGAAGGCAGAGCCTACGATATCGCCGCAGATTGCGCCCATCGCCACTAATTTAGAAGCCTGGAAAAGAGAGTTGTTGTCCATAATCAGAATTTAATGAATTAAGTGGTGTTATAATTACACTTGTGTATTTATAACACCACTAATATCGAAATAGTTTTCAGCAATCAAAAAAAATTGATTGCCATCATCTATCAGACCGCATATAGTGCAGGAAAGCGTAATGCCTCCGCAGCGTCAGGTATTTCATATCGTGTCCGTGTCGGTATGCTTCCCGCTCGAAAGAGATGTTGAGGTAAGCTTTATGGCCATCCCGATACAGCACGAGCCTCACCAGCCACTCCAGCACGTAGATCACATAAAAAGGAATGAAAAGCAGTTCCCTCATCTGCGCCGTATGGATCCGCTCATGGTTGATGACATTGCGGTCGATCCATGAAGTGTCGCGTGCCCACAGCGTTCCGAAGAGATTCATGCAGTAACCCTTCCGCATCCAAGGGCACCTAACGATAGTCGGCTTCCCCTTCATCGGCATCTCAGCAGATAGTCCCTCCCACCTGTCTTGCACCATAGAGCATGAGTGGTTTGCGGCGTCGGGAATCCTTCCATTTAAGAAGGTCTTTGTAAATATATCTTTTCATAAGTGCAAAATTACTAAATATTAATGAGATATGCAAGTAGTATGCACTTTTATGGGGGGATAAATGTAGTTTCACTACACTTTTATGGGGGAATAAATGTAGTTTCACTACATTTTTATGAGGGAATAGATGCGGTGTCTAATCCTTTAGCCCCAAAATTTTTCCAAAAGCCTGCAAAATTTACATTTAAATTTGTATTTGTTGATAAAATTTTGTAACTTTGTCGAAATAACCCTTAAACCTGACAAATTGAGCGAAAAATCCTTCATAAAAAAGTTTTGGGAATTCTTATTCCCACCTGTAGAGTCCAGGATGCCTGATGCCATACGCCAGCTTGCAGTAGATATGCAGAGATTCATAACTAACATGGATGACCGTATGCAGGAACTGCGCCGGAAGGAGGTGGCGCTGAATACCCGGATATCGGAATACAATCAGGAAGTTGAGGAATTGTATAAGAAGAGGGCTAAGGCGATGACAGACGATCTTGTCATCAATC
This sequence comes from uncultured Porphyromonadaceae bacterium, assembly GCA_947175295.1. Lineage (GTDB taxonomy): Bacteria > Bacteroidota > Bacteroidia > Bacteroidales > Muribaculaceae > Lepagella. The sequence continues at coordinate 8,365 of CAMWMK010000033.1, read as the reverse complement.
AGCGCAACGCAGAAGCCTCCCATCGTGAATACCAGGCCCGTCAGAAGGAAAACGAGGCTGTCAAGATTGAGCAGCAGGCCCGTGAGATGATGATCGAGGCCCTCAACAAGGAGGAAAGTGTACGTCGCAATGAGTTTGAAGCCCAGGATAGGATACGCAGAAGCAAGATAGAGGCCGAGGAAAGCATCCGCCGGAGGGAAGCCGAGGTGAAGGATCAGGAACTGAAGGTGCGTCAGAAAATGCTTGATGCTGTCGCTAAGCAGCAGATGGCCCGGCAGATGGAGCTCGAGGCGGTAGCCCGCGAGCAACAGGCCCGCCAGAAGGAACTCGAAGCCATAGAGCGTGAGCTTACAGCCCGTAGGCAGGAGGTGGAAGCGGAGATCCGCGAGCAGAAGGCCCTGCGGAAGCAGTTCATCTATGAGCGGCTCCTGATCGCCGGGAGCCAGGTCGCCCCGGAAATTAAGGCGGAGCTGGAGATGGATGATGCCGATTCAGACAGTATCGATCCGGAAAATCAGGATGCTTCGGAAGTTCAGGACGTCTCGGAAATCCGGAAATCTCCGGAAGTCAGGGAAACTCCCGACGTTGACGACGATTTCTACTCCGAAGAGCCTGTAGTCGAGGAGCAGACGCAGGCCGAAGTCGCATCCCCGACGAAGATATATGGCCTGAATACGCAGCACGGATGGATCGACCTCCTTTCCCAAGTCTACGGTAATATCTATACCGACCGTCACTTCGTAGTAAGGAGTGTGTTCCTGCTTACCCTCATCCGTGCTTATGATCGCCAGCTCATTGAAAGCGACGTGATTTACCCCGATACCCCTCTCAGCGAGATATATACCAATATATGGAAAGGTATCGTTCCTTCCGCCTGGCCCTACAACGTAAAATTCTACGAAGCATACATCCGCATGACCGCCGAGCGTTTCTATACGCTTGAGATGGCCGATGGCGTCGATGATTTCTGGATGGATCAGGTGTGGACAAAGGCCGTAGCCCTCCGGTTTACACGTTGCGCACGCTTCGACTCCAGGCTTGGCGCCTACCTTCAGAAACCGAATTTTCGCCTTAGGCTTGAAAAAAAACTTACCGCCGTACTGAAGTGTGAATTCAAGAGCTGGGCTGATGCACGCGATTCCAAGACCCTCTATCCGAGCATAGACACCATGGGAGAATGCCTCGGACTGGTAGCCGACATGAATCAGACCGTAGTCAATGGAATCCATTTCATTCCAAAGACCCTCTTCATGCTCACGCTGCTTGAAGGAGCGCAGCGCCGCATCTTCATCGGCAACCGTCTCTTCCCGCAAGACAGTCTATCAGCAATCTACAAGGAGATGGCCGATAGGTATGTCCCTGCCGACTGGCCTTCTAAGATACCCGACTTCTTCCAGACATATATGGATATGGATCAGGAATATTACTATCATATTCAACTGAAGGAGGGAATCGACGCCCTTCCGCGTACTAAACTCTGGGGGCGCGAAAAGATAATGAGGTACGTAGAATATACTCGCCTCGACCCCCGGATCGCCACCGAATTGAATTCCCCTCACTACGTCTGGCGCGTAAAGCATCTGCTTCTTTCCTCGTTTCAGCAGGCACTGCGCCAGCGTCGGTATGATGTCGTCGATGTCGAGGGTGACTCTGCTGCGTGGAGGGCCAGCCATACCCCAGACTACGTGCTCCATTGGGAACAAAGGATTGATCTCCCTTCCGAGGTGGCCTTCGATACGAAGATAGTCTCCCTGAGAGGGCGCGGATTCAGAATCAAGGATAAGGGAAACGCTGACGAACTGTTTAAGGCCTACGTCGTAGCCGCCGGGATCGAGCGCGTAGAGGCACTGCGGATTCCCATTTATGGCAGCACATTGATCACCGACAAGAAGGGACATGGCGTGGAATCCTCCTCCTACATAAAGATAAGCAAGGGCAAATGGTTGCGCACCACCAATCTCGTGGGACGCCGCATAATGCTCATCCGCCAGATATCCGACTGTCTCGGTCTCGATGTAAAGATCACGCTCGACCCTCCCGATCCGCGCTGGACCGCTTTGAATCCCCACTGATCCCATGCCATGAAATCGGGGGGGGTATTTTGCAATCCCCACATGTACTCATCTAATCTTTTGGACTTTGCCATATGTCTTCTAAAATAAATATAAGTAGTGCCGGAATTGTTAGTTTTTTTTATGTATATGTTTGAGATTTTAATAGATTTTATTAATTTTGTAGAATTATAATCGTAGGCACGGATAGATATTATGGAAAATTTGTCATTTCAGGAGGCGACTTATGATAAGCGTAAACCTCTTTCTATTTACGAATATAGTCGATTCTTAATCGGCCAGTCGCTTCATTCCCTTTTAGGAGATATTGCTGTAGACTTTAAGAGAAAGGGTAAAGGTGGTTTAGGACAGATGGTTGAAGAAATTTTTTTTAAATACGAGATAAATTCCAGCCCAAATCCTGATTTTTCAGAAGCGCAAGTAGAGCTTAAATGCACTCCTTTGCTTAAATCTAAGAAATCTGAGAAATATAGAATAAAGGAACGTTTGGTTTGTACGATGATTAATTATTTTGAGGTGGCTTACACTCGATTTGAGGACTCTCATCTCGTTTCCAAGTGCAGGCTGATGCTACTTCTATTTTATCTTCATCTTAAAGAATCAGAAATTTATGACTATCAATTTCTTTTTAGAATTCTCTGGAAAATACCGGAGAAAGACTTGTTGTTGATAAAAAAGGATTACGAGACAATTGCTAATAAGGTGCGTTCAGGAGAGGCACATTTGTTGTCTGAGGGTGATACTTTATATTTAGGTGCATGTAGAAAGGGAAATAAAGGGGATTTACCTCAAAGCCAACCCTATTCCGATATAAAGGCATATAAGCGGGCATTTAGTCTTAAAACGTCTTATATGAATTATGTGCTTAAGCATGTAATTGATTCCGGTTCGGATGCGTTTACAAACTATAAATCTGATGAATTTCCTGGATTTGAATTAGTGAGTGCACAAGAGTTGAAAAATTCAACTTTCGAACAAATTATTATCAGCCGTTTCGTTCCATACTACGGACTCAACTATGTGGAAATCTGCGCAAAGCTTGGTAGTCCTCCGTATCAGGCAAAAAACAAGTATGCGGATATCGCAGGTCTGATTGCGTCTAATTCTAAAAGTAAAAGAATATATGCTTCAGAAGAGTTTATTAAGTCGGGGATAATGATGAAGACGATTCGTTTAAGAAATAATGGAATGCCCAAAGAGTCGATGTCATTTAAGAATATTGACTATCAGGAAGTGTACGATAACGCGAATTGGTTCAATTCTGAAGCTTATGGAATTTTTACCAATCGTTTTCTATTTGTAATTTTCAAGCCTAGAAAAGGCGAAACTATAACATTGCATAATAATAGGACCCATAAAGATGTAGAAGAGCAGGCTTATGTATTGGATAGAGTCTTTTTTTGGACGATGCCATCGGATGATTTGGCTACTGCTCAACTATATTGGGAGAATATACGAGAAAACGTTGTGTCTAACAATATAAAGAAGGAGTGCTTTTGGAGTATTTCTGATAATAAGAAATTCCATGTCAGGCCTAAGGCGACAAAGAAGACGCAGCTCGCATCAAATCCGCATGGCGGAGAAGCAGAGAAATTCAGTTATTGGTTTAACGGTAAATATATAAAAGAAATAGTAGATAATGAATCTAAATAGGGATGATTTGATGAATGATGGATACAAAACATAAATAATATGCTGTTTTTATGAAGGAATAGTAAAATAGGAAAGGATGTCGAATTGTCTGAGGTCAACATCCTTCCTATGCAGTATTATTTTTTTAGTTGTCTAAAATCGAACCCAATATAGTCCATCGGTATGTCCTGAAGATATTGGTTGTAATCATTTTGGGCTTATCAAGAGAGGCGATATATTCCAACTCAAAAATCAGGCGTGGATCGGTGTCGTTGCTGTCATTCCGAATTTCAGCCTTGCTTCCAATCCGAGCTATCTTAATAAGATATATGTCCTTCACCCCAATGCCTTTGAGATAGGGCATGAAATAGTAAAGCTTATTTAGCGCGATTGTAGACGGGAAGGATTTTGTCTTGCCTGTATAATAATACTTCGTAATGCCTCCGTCCATGAAGTAATCTGCGAAATCTTCCTTTACGTGACCGATTAGAAGGCTCTTTGTCGCGTCGAGTGTATGGTTCTTCTTACGCTGGTTTCTTACTAAATCCTCTTTGATTTCATTAAATAGGCTGAGGTTAAGCATGGGACACGGGTTACGCTTCTGCTCAATAGGATGGGTTGAAACTGGTTCTTCTCCGTATATCTGTCTGAAAAGTTCCTTTCCAACTTCCCTTACAACACCACATACCAGTGCATTCCCCATAAGGAATGCCCGTTTTACCTCGGACACCTCTGGGTGCAGAGTATGATTATCCGGGAACATATTCAGACGTTCCAATTCAATTGGTACCAACCGTCTGTACCTACCGGATTTGGTTTTAATGACGTGTTTGAAGCGAGAAGGTGAATTTCCACCCTCTCCAGTGATGATGGTTCTTGACGGAGCGTCAATGGAATCCGGGAATGTCATCGCGCCTTCCGAGAACATATATTCAAATCCTTCTTTAGAAACCCTTTTGATTTTTTTTGACCCTTTTTCGTATTCCCATTTCTTGAGATCCTCATCAGAAATGAAAAAGTCTTCAGGCACTAATTCTTCATCAATGAGATTTCCACCGAGTGTCATTGTTGGACCTTCATATAAAGGAGATGTATCTACGGAATACACATGCCTATTGCGCATGATTCCGGCGTTGCCGAAAGGAGAGTCCTTTCCGGTCTTATTGAAGTTTTCGGAAACCTCGGGTATTTTCCCGTCAATGGAGAATATGCTTTCCGTTTTGTCCTTAGGTTGAAAAGGAAAGCCCTTTGCAAACACACCATCATACAGAACCCACTTCTTAAGGTCCTCTACTTTACTGTTTACTACAGATCCGTCCTTATAGCCCACGATGTAGGTACGTCTTCTCCGTTGTGGCATACCATAATCAGCAGCATTTATTACTCTCCACTCTACGGTATAGCCTAAATCGGAAAGGGAAGCAAGGATTATAGCGAAGTCACGTCCGCGTTGTTTGGCGGGCGATCCAAGAAGGCGATCTACATTTTCAAAGAAAACATAGTCGGGGCGGTTTTCTCCTTTCTCGTTAAGGATTCGGTAAATCTGCCACCAAAGCACACCTTTCTTTCCTTCGATGCCTCCTGACCTACTTAAAGATGCGGCCACAGAATAGTCCTGACAGGGAAATCCTCCGACTAAAAGGTCGTGGTTGGGTATGGATTCGGTTTTAACTAGATTGATATCTTCGTTTACATGCCCTTCTCTTCCGAATCTTGCTCTATATACGAGGGATGCATCCTGATGTTTCGTAGAGGGTTCCCACTGGTTGTTCCATATGGTTTTATAGGCATCTGAAGCTCCCTCTAGTCCTATTCGAAAACCACCGACACCTGCGAATAATTCTGCTACTTTTATTTCGTGTATTTGTTTCTTAGCCATTTTATATGTCTTAAATGTGTTATAGGAAGGAGAGTGATTTAAGCTTTTCAGATACATATCTGCCCTTAAGCCAGAAGTACTGAGGAAGCATCTTTATATCGTTTACGATTTCAGTTCTGTTTTTTTCACTTGAATCATTAGAACCTCCTCGGAAAAAGACTATATAATCTTTCTTTTTGGGAAAATTCGGGGCTCCTTTATAGCTGCCACTCTTGTTTTTTATGGGATTTCCATATTTATCATACTCGTATTCCCACACAAGGGTGTTTGTATGAATCAATCTTCTTGAATCTTCCCACATGCGTTTTACTTCCTTATTGATGAACTCATCGTCAAAGGAAAAACGTTTAAATCCCTCAAAGACTGTCTTTGTATTATCACTGGAATCATGCTCTGTGAAGATTGGACAAAGCAGACTATGCTCCATAAAGAAGGTAAAGATATCCGACTCTTCAAAATCGGTGTTACGGTCAGCCCATTCGTTGAAATCTATGTTATGGAACTTCATATCTTCAGTATTTCTTCCATCAGGAGTAAGAATAATGGTTCTTGCTTCTATTCCGGCCTTTGTAAAATCTGCAATTTGGTTTAGTCTCTTACAATCGGCATCAAACATCTTAAGAATCACTTTTGCCGCGAAATCCTTTGTCGTGAAATCTGTTTCAATTCCTAATTCCTGCTTCAATTCAGGAAATGACTTTCCTCGGTATTTGACCGTAAGGGCATGGCACCTCTTATCCAGTTCGGCAAAACTGGAGAATGATTCCTTCAAATCTATTTCATGCTTGGCTCTGCTTTTATTGAAATGCCCACGAACGATATAATCGACGAAAGTCTTTTTCAATCGGTAGCGAGGTTTCTGAAAGTTATCAGCTGTACTGGGTTTGTTCGCAATTCTCTTTTTGTAGCCCGGCACTAACTCAATTAAAAGAAGGTCTGATCTTAAAGTGTGAGTGAACCCCACAAGCTTATCCCTTCTTTCCACTTGGTTAGGATATTTATTATAATGATCCTTAAGATAATCCCTTACGATTTCCCAATCTGTCCTAAGTTGTTTTTGCTCGCTTTCTGAAAAAGTATTGTAGCAATATCCAACTATTGGAAAATTTGCATATTCTTGAGCTGGTACTGTCTCATAAGATTGATATTCGTAGAAAACAATCAGAAGTCGTTCAGCCTTTTCCCAAAAATGAGAGGTCTTGAAATCCATTTGGATTGTTGGCTCAAGTGTAACAGCTGTTATGCTGATTCCTTCTTTTGCTCCAAGGTGTAGTTTGTATGCTTCTCCTGTTTTATTTTGGGCAATCTTGTATTCACTTTTGGGAACACGAACCCCCGTGGTCTTTAGTTCCACTAAAGTTCCATCTATTTCAATATCGCATTCCTGAATAGCATCACGCGCATATCCAAATACGGACTGTTCTATAACGTCACCTGCTATACCGGTTATCTTTGGGCTCGTCTTTGTCCGTTCAAACTGGTTGGAGCCTGCAGCATCAACTTCGCCGAGAGTCTTGCCAACTGCATTGTCAAGAATTTCAGCGACTTTAGCTTTAGTAAACCGTCGATCTTGTGTTACGCTCATACTGTTCTCCTCTCGTTAGAGTGCTTTTGCAGTGCAAAGATAATCAAAAATGAGCAACTAAAGGAAAATAAAAGAAAAAATAGTATGAAAAAAATTGTATAATTAACCATTGTTTATTACCTTTGCAGTCTAAAACTTCTTATATGGAGAACTTGATTTCAATTCGGAATAAAGAAGGGGCTGCCATACTTGACTTTGTTAACTGTGCAGCCATTTCGGAGCGATTCTTCAATCGCTCCCGCGCATGGTTTACCCAAAGGTTGAACAACAACATCGTCAATGGAAAACCAATCTCCTTCACACCCGAAGAACTGCTGAAGCTCCGCACCTCCCTTAAGGTACTGGCTTTGGAACTTACTGAATTTTCATCACACATACCCAATATCCCCACCGACATGTCAATAAAAGTATACGTCATAGATGACCGCACCGCAATAGAATATATCCAGAATGATGATCTTGAAGTATTCAAAGACTATATTGCATCGGATCTCACTCTCGATTTCGGAGAGCCTGAATACTTCGATACGGAAGCCGAGGCTTTAGCGTTCTGCGCTGGACTCGGCTATGGTCAAGATGAAAGGGGAATTCCCGACCGATATCCCCTCCGTTCTTCGGAAGAATCCGATCAGCCATTTATCGAATGTATAGAGAAGATATGATTAATGACAATAAAAAGCTATGATTTTGTTATATGGAAGAGATGAATTCGAATAATGACAAATTAGACAAGCAATTATTCTTAAATGAGATTAAGAAATATCTTACAACTTCACTGAAGTATGTAAGGGAAATAGGGGAGCTACCTCTTCGTATGAGGAATATGGATTTCTTTCATATTTTTCAGAAATACACAAAACAAGCTTGGGCCGAAACTTTTGAGGAATTTTCTAAATCTATTTTCAAGTGTAGTGTGATTATACCAATGGTAAATTTGGAGGTTCATAATCGCGAGCTGTAAGTCATTTGGGTGCCACCTTTACTTCAAATCAAAGTGATGTCTTGAAGTATTTTGAATTAAACAAAACGTGGAGATTATAAATAAGTATAGAATACTCATTTTCTAAAATAAGTCCGGTAATTTTGCTGAATGTTTCGGAAGGTGTCGGATAGTGGGTGTCAATTCCTGTATATATTGGCATTTTTTACTTTATAATATAAGTCTTAATGATATAAGCATAATTGCAATTTTTGGTA
>CAMWMK010000032.1 GCA_947175295.1 uncultured Porphyromonadaceae bacterium | reverse complement strand
AAAGACTGGCGCAACCGCGAGAACAAGCTCCGCCAGTTCGGATACATAGAATAAACTATAATTGAGAATTGTGAATGGAGAATTGAGAATTATAAGATGCGGGGCAGACATGAAAGCTGTGCGTCCATTCCCGAAGGGATTCTCAATTGAAAATAATTCTCCATTCTCAATTCTCCATTCTCAATTATTGAAATATGAGCAGATTAGTAGCAATAGTAGGGCGGCCGAACGTGGGTAAGTCCACGCTCTTCAACCGTTTGACGCAGACCCGGGCCGCCATCGTAGACGACACATCCGGCACCACGCGCGACCGGCAGTATGGCAAAGTAGACTGGGACGGCCAGGAATTCTCGATCGTCGACACGGGCGGTTGGGTGGTCAACTCCGACGATGTCTTCGAGGAGGAGATCAACAAGCAGGTGCACATCGCCATCGAGGAGGCCGACGTGATCCTCTTCGTGGTGGACTCCTCCGTAGGAGTGACCGACCTTGACGACAAGGTGGCCTCCATCCTTCGCCGCAGCAAGAAGCCAGTGATCCTCGTGGCCAACAAGGAGGACAAGGGGGATTCCAGATACAATGTGGCTGAATTCTATTCCCTCGGTCTCGGCGACCCGATCGAGGTGTCGGCAGCCAACGGCGCCGGCACGGGCGACCTCCTCGACGAGGTGATAAAGGACTTCCCGGACACTCCCGACAAGGAGGAGACTGAGGAAGACATAGCCAAGTTCGCCATAGTCGGCAGGCCGAACGCGGGCAAATCGTCGCTCATCAACGCCTTCATCGGCGAGGAGCGCCATATCGTGACCGACATCGCGGGCACCACCCGCGACTCGATCTATCACCGCTACAACAAGTTCGGCTTCGACTTCTATCTCGTCGACACCGCCGGCATACGAAAGAAGCAGAAGGTCAACGAAGACATCGAATACTACTCGGTGATACGCTCCATCCGCGCCATCGAGGCCTCCGACGTCTGCATCCTCATGATCGACGCCACGCGCGGCATCGAGGGGCAGGACGGCAACATCTTCTCCCTTATCCAGAAAAACAAGAAGGGACTCGTAGTGTGCGTCAACAAGTGGGACCTCATCGAAGACCGCAGCCTGGAGGCGCAGAAGCGCTATGAAGCCGCCATACGCGGCAAATTCGCGCCTTTTACCGACTTCCCCATCATCTTTACCTCCGCGCTGACGAAACAGCGTATATTCAACGTTCTGGAGACGGCCGTGAAGGTGTATGAAAACCGCCGCCGCGTGATCCCGACCTCCCAGCTCAACACCTACATGCTGGAGGAGATCGCAGTGACTCCGCCGCCAAGCAACAAGGGAAAGTTCGTGAAGATCAAATACGTCACCATGCTGAAGGATTCCGTAATCCCGACGTTTGTATTCTTCTGCAACCTTCCGCAATGGGTCAAGGAGCCCTACCGACGCTTCCTGGAGAACAAGATCCGCGCCAAGTGGGATTTCCACGGCACCCCGATCCAGATATTCATGAGAGAGAAGTAATATGAGCAAGAAGAAGTTAGTGATAAGCACCGGGGCCGGCATCAGCGCCGAGTCTGGCATCAGGACCTTCCGCGATGCGGGGGGCCTATGGGAGAACTATCCCGTGATGGATGTGGCTTCGGCCGATGGTTTCCGCCGCAATCCGGAACTCGTACATCAGTTCTACAACCAGCGGCGCCACGATCTGCTGAAGGCGGAGCCCAACGCCGCCCACCGTGCCCTCGTGGAGTTGGAGAAGGACTACGACGTCTACATCATCACGCAGAACGTAGATGACCTGCACGAACGCGCGGGATCGAAAAACATCCTTCATCTCCACGGGGAACTGATGAAGATACGCTCCATCACGCATCCGGAGTATGTAGAGACGCTCACGCCCGACAACCTCGATACGACTCCGGCTACACGCGGAGCCAACGGCGACCCGATGCGTCCGCACATCGTCTTCTTCCAGGAGGCGGTGCCAAACATCGAGAAGGCCGCGCAGCTGGCGCATGAGGCTGATATCTTCTGCGTCATCGGCACGAGCCTCGCCGTCTATCCCGCGGCAAGCCTCATCTACTACGTGAGGCCGGGAGTGCCGATCTATTACATCGACCCCAACCCGGCCTCAACGCCTGATATTCCGGACCTTACGGTCATTCCCGAGCCGGCCACCAAGGGAGTGCAGACTCTGGCACGGCTTCTTTCTTAATTCATAATGCATAATTCTTCTTAATGCATAATTCATAATGCATAATCAGGCTACGCAGTAATCAGGTATTGGGCATTATGAATTGAGCATTATGCATTATGAATTATGCATTATGAATTGGGTATTGGGCATTATGAATTATGAATTAGCTCGAGGGAGATGCGCTTGCGGGGGCGGTCGATGTCGATGACCTTCACCTCGATGCGCTGGCCGAGCTTGAGCACTTCCCCTACCGACGATATGCGCCTCTTCGATATCCGCGAGATATGGAGGAGGCCGTTTTCCTTTATACCTAAGTCAACGAATGCTCCGAAGGCGGTGATGTTGTTGACGATGCCGGGAAGAGTCATTCCTTCCGTCAGCGAGTCGAAATCCTCCACTCCGGGGGTGAATGCCTCGTTGTCGTCGTCGGTGCGCGGGTCGCGGCCCGGTTTCTTCAGTTCGGCAATGATGTCGGTCATGGTCTCAAGTCCGCCGATTCCTTTGGCTGCCAGCCCTTTCACGTCGATGCTGTCGAGCAGTTCCCCCTTAGCGGGAAGTTCCTTCACGTCTTTTCCGATGCTTTTGGCCATCTCCTTTACGAGCGCGTAGCTCTCGGGGTGGATGCCGGTGTTGTCGAGGGGTTCGTCGCCTCCGGGGATGCGTAGGAATCCGGCGCTGAGTTCGAAGGCCTTGTCGCCGAGGCGGGGCACTTTCTTCAGCTCCTTGCGGGTGCGGAAATCGCCGTTTGCCGCGCGGTAGGCCACTATGTTCTTGGCAAGCGCGGGTCCGATGCCGGAGACGTAGGATAGAAGCTGCTCGCTGGCGGTGTTGACGTCCACTCCCACGGCATTGACGCAGCTCATCACCGTATAGTCGAGCATATCCTTTAGTTTTGCCTGGTCTACATCGTGCTGATACTGCCCTACGCCTATCGACTTGGGGTCGATCTTCACGAGTTCGGCGAGCGGATCGATGAGTCGGCGGCCGATTGAGACGGCACCGCGCACCGTCACGTCTTTATCGGGAAACTCCTTGCGCGCCACATCGGAGGCCGAATACACCGACGCGCCGTTCTCGCTGACCACGTATACCGCTTTCTCGGGTAGCAGACCACTTCCCTTCACGAATTTCTCCGTCTCGCGCGAGGCTGTGCCGTTGCCGATGGCCACGGTGTCGAGACGGTGCTTCTTTATCAGGCTTTCTATCGTGCGGTGTGCACCGGCGAAGTCGTTGCGCGGAGGCACCGGGTATATCACAGAGTCGTCGAGCAGGTTGCCCTGCTGGTCGAGCGCGACCACCTTGCATCCCGTCCTGTAGCCGGGGTCGATGGCCAGAATGCGGTGTCCCTTCAGCGGGGCGCCGAGCAGGAGCTGGCGGAGGTTTCCGGCGAAGATGTCGATGGCCACCTTGTCGGCCTCCTCCTTGAGCGACGCCGAGACTTCCGTCTCCACCGAAGGCTGCAGCAATCGCTTCGCAGCGTCCTCCACGGCAGAATCCAGGATGCGGGCGCACTCCTTAGAGGCGTAGCGGGGGCCGAAATTGTCGATGAGTCGGTCGCGCAGTTCGGCACCCTTCTCGGGCAGTTCGTATTTCACCTTCACCAGACCCTCCGATTCCGCCCTGCGGAGCGCGAGATACTGATGGGAAGGCATACGCCTTACGCTTTGGCTGAAGTCGGCGTATTGTGCGAACTGAGAGCCTTTAAGGTCCTCATCCTTTCCTTTGGCGGGGGTGCATGCCAGGGTAGCGGTGCGCTGGTAGTGGTTTCGGGTGATGTTGCGCAGGCGGGGCGATTCGGAAGCCCATTCCGCTATGATGTCGGAGGCTCCGGATAGGGCCTCGGCGGCATCCTTCACATCGTGTTTCCCTACGTATCGCGCGGCTGCTTCGGCGAGATCTTCCGGTCGCCCGGTCATGAGCAGTTTGGCGAGGGGTTCGAGTCCTTTCTCGCGGGCTATGGTGGCGCGGGTGCGCTTCTTCGGTTTGTAGGGGGCGTAGACGTCTTCCAGCTCGGTCATGGTGGTGGCCTTGTCGAGGGTCTCGGCCGTCTTTGCGTCGAGAGCACCGGCATTGGAGATGGCTTCGCGTATGAAGTCGCGGCGCGCCTCCAGTTCGCGCTGAGCCTTCAGCGCGGCCTCCACGGCCCGCACAGCCACTTCGTCCATGCTTCCGGTCAGCTCCTTGCGGTATCGGCTGATGAAGGGGACGGTAGCCCCCTCGTCGAGCAGCTTTATGACGGCCGCCACATATTTCTCCGGGAGGCCGGTCTTCGCCGCCACCCCCTTTATTATTATATCGTCCTTATCCATAATAATTCACAATTCACAATGCATAATGCATAATTATCTGTCGCTGGATTTCAGCTGAAATTTTTTTGTTTGCGGCTGGGTCAGAGGCGGCGGAGGAGTGAGGCGAGGCGGTCGCCGATGCCGATGGTGTAGCCCTGCGAGGCGAATACCACACGGTTGAAGGTGTCGGCCACGAGGATCACCGGGAGGTCGCCGGCCGGGAGGTTGACCCCTTCAAGCGCTCCGGCGAGTATCGAGCCGTCGGGGTCACTGCCGAGGATGGCGCACTGCGGAAGCTGGGGGAAGTCCTTCAGGTCGATATCGAATCCGTCGCCCTCCGTGAGCACCACGATTGGGCGCCCTGCGGCGTCGAGCTGTGCCGCGGCCTCCGCGAGGTCGCGCAGGATGTGGTTGGAAGGCTCGTGGTTGGGCTTAAGCAGCACGATGGTATAGTATCCCCGTCCGGTGGCCGAAAGCAGCGAGGCGAGGCTCTCAGCGCCATTGGGAAGAAACCTGCTTTCGGAGTCGAACGATCCGATCACCTGCACCTTCGCGTCGTCGTGGCGTAGGGTCAGCGTAGAGGCGGCTCCCTCCGGGCCAACCACGATGGTTTCGAGTCGGGCCAGCACTCCGCCGTCGGCCATGCGCTGTCCTGTGGTCAGCAGATATGTCCCGGCGTCCAGACGCTCCCCCTTGCCGAAATTCCCGGAAAGGGGATCGAAGTCGGGATAGTTGAGCAGCTGCGGTTCGCCGCCTTCAATCTTCGAGAGAGTGAAGTGGGTATAGTATTTCGGATCGGGCACCACGGGGGAGGCTTCATAGTCAAGGGTGAGCGTTCCCTGCCCGTTGGCGGCCTGAACGGGAGCGTCATTAGCTCCAAACGACACATCCCGCCATTCGCCACCGGCATCGGCCCATTGCGTCTTTCCCGTCACCGGATCGATACGCGCCGGAATGCCGAAACTGCGGGCTCCGGCCGTGAAGAACACGTCGCGCGAGAGGGTAGAGGTCTGACGCAGACGCCATACGGCCTCCGGACTCATGGTGATCTGTTCGGGATACCATGTCAGCGACGCATCGATGTTGTCTCCCACCCATTCGGCCCATAGCGCGGGGTTGGCCCTGAAGGCGGCCGCCTGCGCCTCCGGCACATTGCGGAGGAAGAAGCTGCGGAAGGGCGTCAGTTCCTCGTCGGCTATGCGTGGCGACATCACGTAAGGGCCGAAAAGCTCGCCGGAATCGAAATCAAGGGCAGATATATGGTCGTCGAGCACCTCACGGCCCACGTCGGAAAGGTCCTTCTCCGTAAGCGATTCAAGCAGCAGGAGCCCTTTCCCGCGGTCGGCGGCCGGAAGGCTTCTCAGAAATCCCGTCAGCGCGGAATGATTGCCCCTCGCCTTCCTCATGAGGGGGAGGAGGCGGTCGGCGTCCACTTCAAGCAGGCTGGCTATGCGGGCCGCCTCTTCGTCGGAACAGAAAGTGGCCATATACGCGCCTCGTATGGAGTCTTCGCGCTGCAGCAGACGGTCGTTGGCTCTTCGCTGCGCGTCGCTGACGGCCACTTCCGCGTTGCGTCCGGCAGGGGGAGTGATGTCGAGGTCCATCTCAAAAGGAGTGGCGGCGTTGTGGTCGAGGACTACGCTCACGCTTCGGTCGGAGCCTACGGAGCCTTTCCGTAGACCGAATCTCTCGCCGTCGCTGACCCAGAGCAGAAGGTCGCCGAGTCCGGCTACGAGCGACGCCTTACCCTGCGCGTCGGTGGTCTTTTCAGCTATGGGATAGAATTCGGCGTAGTTGTAGAGGCGGAAAGAAGCCTTGGCGTCTTTGGCCGGAGATCCGTCGGGGTAGATGGCCTGTATGGTTATCGTGTCTACGGGGGCGTAGTTGTCGGTGACGTTGATGAAAGTAGTGCCGTCGATCTCCTCGAGGCGTTCTTCGGCGCCGTTGTAGTCTCCGAAGACGCGTGCATGCATCAGCATTCCGCGCGAAGCAGGGGCATTGAACCATCCGAGGTCGAGCACCGGTTCCGGTTCGCACGCACCGAGGAAGTGCCACTCGCCGTCGGCCCAAGCCTCCACCCAGGCGTGGTTGTCGTCGGTATGCGCCCAGCGCGGAGTGTAGACCTGGCGGGCCGGAATCCCCACCGAGCGCAGCGCGGCCACGGTCAGGGTAGACTCCTCGCCGCATCGCCCTATGGCCGAGCCTACGGTCTGCTGAGGCGAACGGGTGCGGCCGTCGGATGGCTGATAGGAGGCCTTTTCATGACACCAATGGTTCACTTCCAGTATCGCGTCTTTCATCGACAATCCTTTCACCCTCTCTTTCAGTTGCTCGTAGAACTGCGGGCGGTGGCGGTCGAGGGGTTCGTTGTTGACGCGCAGCGGTAGCACGAAGTGGCGGAATAGCGTATCGCTTACCATAGTGCCCCACGGCATCTCGGCGCGCGCCCTGAGGGCCGGATCCACCACATATTCGAGATAGAAGTCTGTCGGTCGGTCGGTGCTGTCGGGAAGCGGCATGTAGGCGTAGAGCATCTCAAGCGCCTCGCGCTGCTCATCGGAAAGGGAAGCCGGCATTTCGGCTGAAGAGGGGAGTGTGGCTGCTGAGAGCAGCAAGAGGGGAATGTATCCGGTAAAGGTCTTCATGTCGTTTTCAGTTTAGTGGCTATCTGGCGTATCTTCTCGATGTCGCTCGTCTGGCGTATGTATTCGTCGATTCCTGTCTTTCCCATGCTGACGCTCATGCGGCGGAATGTCATCGAAGACTCCACCGATTTCTTGGCTGAGGCATGGATCTCCCTTACTCCCGACAAGGCTACGATCTCGGAGACATTGCTCGGGATCACACCTCCGGCGGCGATGAACGTCATCTCCGGAAATTCCAGTTGGAGCTCGCGTATGAACGCGGCTCCGGCCATCGCCGACACCTCCTGGCCGGATGTCAGGATACGGTCGAAGCCCAGTTCCAGTATATCCCCGACGGCCTTGCGTGGATTGCGGCACATGTCGAAGGCCCTGTGGAAAGTCATGTGCATCCCTTCGGCCGCCTTCGCCAGCCTGGAGCAGGCCGACAGGTCGATATCTCCGTCGGGCCTGAGGACGCCGAAGACCACGCCGTTTACCCCCAGCTTTCTGCAGGTCTCGATGTTGCGGAGCATTACGCGCAGTTCCGCCTCGGAATATACGAAATCGCCCGCACGGGGACGTATGAGTACGTTGACCTTTATCTCGGGGAGGGTCAGGGCCTCCTCTATCGTTCCGGCCGAGGGGGTCAGTCCCCCTTCGCCCAGGGCGCAGCAGAGTTCGATGCGGTCGGCCCCTCCCCGAGCTGCCGCATAGGCGCTGTCGATGTCGGCGGCGCAGATCTCGAGGATGGTTTTCGTCTTATTGATAGGTTTCATCGTTGTCGTCATTGTCATCGTTTTTTTATCGCAGTGGAGCGTCGAGTTCCACTATATGGTCCGGGCCTTCGGGGAGGGCGTCGAGCTCGAGGATCACGCCGTCGGCCACTTTGGAGAACTTCACTTTCCTGTCGGTGCCGAACTCCTTGGCGCCCTTCACCTTGGCGGTGGTAGGCACGAAGATGTGTCTTGATTCCGGGGTCATTATGTGGGCGAAGAGTCTGTCGCCCTTACGGGTTGAGGTGCCCCATGTCTGTGCCGGGAAGTCGCTGCCTTCGGTAGCGTAGATTGTCTCTCCATAGCGTTCCATCCATTCGCCCATCTCCTTGAGGCGCTCCAGGGCCGTTTCGGGGAGCTCTCCGTTGGGCTGCGGGCCAATGTTGAGCAGGAGGTTGGCGCCCATTCCGGCGGTGCCAACGAGGTAGCGTATCAGCGTCGGGGTGTCCTTGTAGTTCTGGTCCATTATCTTGTAGCCCCACATTCCGTTCATGGTCTGGCATGTCTCGAGCGGCAGGCGGGAGATCTCCTGGCCTGAGAGTCCGGCGGTGTTCTGCCCGGGTATGTCGCGTTCGAATATCTGTATGTCCTCGCCGGGGAAGGGTGACTGGTGGTGGTTGTTGCCTACGAGGCATGATGGCTGGAGGCGGTGGATCATGGCGTATTGCTCCGGGAGCTGCCAGTCGAAGGGGGTGGCGTCTTCGTCGTGGTCCCACCATCCGTCAAACCATATCGCGCCGATGTCGCCGTAGCGCGTTAGCAGTTCGGTGAGCTGCGCGTTCATGAAGTCGTAGTAGTGGGGCCAGTCGGCCTTCGAGGGGTCGCGTCCGGTGTCGTGGCCTGTGCGTCCCTGGGGGTAGTCGTCGCGTGTCCAGTCTATGTGGGAGTAGTATAGATGGAGCTTTATGCCCTGCGCCTTGCATTCGTCGGCTATCTCCTTGATGATGTCGCGTCCGAAGGGAGTGGCGTCGACGATGTTGTAGTCGCTCTGATCGGTGTCCCACATCGAGAATCCGTCGTGGTGTCTTGATGTGAGGCATATGTATTTCGCCCCGGAGTCCTTGATGGCCTTCACCCAGTCGTGGGCGTTGAATTTAGAGGGGTAGAATCCCGAAGCGGCCTTGGCGTATTCCCGGGCGTCGGGGCCATAGTTGAGATACCATTCCCCCTGGCCCATCATGCTGTAGATGCCCCAATGGAGGAATATTCCGAAGCGAGAGTCGGCGAATTCCTTCCGGGCCTGCATGATTTCAGGTGAGGGCACGTATGCCTTTGTGTCGGCGGCCTTTGCGTTGGCTCCAAGTGAGAGGGCCGCGGCTATGGCGAGTATGAGTCTTTTCATGAGTGATACGGGTCTATTTTTGTTTTTGTTGCTGTTTGAGCTTAAAGATGCACCAGCCACCGCATACGAGGAATGCACCCGTGACGTCGGCCACGAGGTCCCAGACATCGCCGGAGCGTCCGGCATGCATCTCCTTCTGCAGGATTTCCGTGACGATTCCGAATGCGGATGCGAAGTCGGGGGCATACCAGTCGCCCTTACCGATGTCGGCCGGCCAGCCGTGTCGGCGGTTCCAGTCGAGGATGATGCAGAGTGTGAATCCGCCGAACATTATGGCGTGTACAAGTTTGTCAGCGCCCGGGAAGAGAGGGATGTCGTTGTCGGGAAGTGGATGGGGTGCCAGCGTGAGCCAGCATATGGCGAGGAAGCAGACTATCGTCAGCGTCCACGGGGGCAGCTTGTCGAGGAGGGATTTAAACCAATGCATAATTCATAATGCATAATTCATAATTCATTGACGCGGGGAAATGGGGCTCTGTTTTTGTAATGGTTTTGATGACAATTACAATGAAAAGGCCCAATTCCTAAAGAAAAGGAATTGGGTCTTCTGTTTGCTGTCAGGAAATATCCGATTAGCGACGGATACCGAGTTCCTTCTTTGCGATGATCGCGCGGTAACGGTTGATGTCTTTGCGGATCAGATAGTCGAGAAGGCTGCGACGCTGACCTACGAGAGCCTTCAGTGCGCGTGCGGTAGCGTAGTCTTTGTGGTTGCTCTTGAGGTGCTCGGTGAGGTGCTTGATACGGATAGAGAAGAGTGCGATCTGGCTTTCGGGGCTGCCTGTATCGTTCTTGCCCTGGCCGTACTTCTCGAAGATTGCCTGCTTTTCTTCAGTTGAAAGATGCATTTTGTTGAGAGTTTAAAAAGTTATAAAATAGATGATTGCCTTTCTTTAAAAGGGTTGCTCCGAGGTCTCTCTCCTCTTTTGAGGAGCATCCTTTCGTCAAAAGACTATGCAAAGTTAGTGAAAATCCTTGAAATATGCAAATTTTTTGTGGCTCGCGTGGAGCATCATGGGCATCACTGGCCTCACGCTTTATATTTGCAGTGTGAAAGGCTCATTGGTCAATATGACCTTTCAGTTTCAGTTTAAAACCGGGGTTGGATGTTCCTTTGTTGTATTAAGGAGACCAACCTCCCCACCGGATAAACCAGACATCACGCCATGCTTCGAGCATAACCTTTGCTTAGGATCCGGTGGGTTTTATAACTGAAGACTATATAGAAAGCCAGGCTCAGAGCCAAAATAAAGTGTCAGTCAATCCAGTTATATCGGTTGATCAGAATTAAACGGTTTACAAAGATATGAAAAAAATCGCAATCGGAATTGATTTTTCAAAAAAAACCTTCGATGCTACCATCAAGCGTCGCGTGGACAACGACTTCATCGAGCTGGCATACGGCAAGTTCGATAATGACGAAAAGGGATTCAAGGCATTCCTCGCATGGGTCAGGAAGACCGTGAGGCCTTTTCCCGAGGGAAAGGGGCGGTCATCATGGATCTTCTGCGGGGAGAATACCGGTGTTTGCAGCGCGGCCTTGAGCGACTTCCTCGCGGTCAAGGGATACGACATGTGGCTTGAGTCCGCGCTCCAGATCAGGCAGAGCAGCGGCATCCTGAGGACCAAGACCGACAAGGCCGACTCTCGCCGCATAGCCGACTACGCGCTGCGCCATTTCAACGGGAAGGCACGTCTCCATGAGCCCGATACAAAGGATTACAGGAAGTTACGCGCGCTGTTCGCCATGCACAACATGCTCACGCAGGACAAGGTGTCCAAGAACAACCAGATAAAGAGCGGTATCCTTGATGGCTCCTCCGAGGCTCTACGGATCGCCGTCGCGCAGCTTGAGACGATAGAGGAGCGGCTGAAGGAAGTTGACAGGCTGTTGGAGGCATTGATGAAGGAGAGCGATGAGGTCAGGGATAACTTTTCCATCATCGTCTCGGTGAAGGGCGTAGGACTGGTAACCGCATGCTACATAATACTCAAGACACATAACCTCAAGTACATGGATGACCCGAGGGTCTTCGGGAACTTCGCCGGGGTGGTGCCCTCGGAGGTCGAGCAGTCCGGCACCTCCGTCAATGGCCGGCGGAAGGTCAGCAGGGCCCGTGACAGGGAAACCAATGCCGCGCTTTCCATGGCGGTCAACAGCGCCCTGACATGTAATCCCGTGATCAGGGAATACTTCGACAGGCTGGTGGCACGCGGAGTGCATGTGAAAAAGGCAAGGAACAACTGCAAGTTCAAGATTGTCAACATCATCATGGCCATGCTGCGCACCCGGACCAAGTTCGACGAGAAGAAGTACGGAAAAGCCAAGTCGCAATGGAAGACTGCGTGATGCCAATTCATGAGGAATCCTTGCCGGATGGCCCTTATAAGCCATCAGTCAGCAATCGTAGATTGCCAACTTTTCTAGACTGGGGAGAGTAAACAAAGGATTTTGGTCAATTTTTCCTTAAAAGATGTTAAAACGCTTGCAGGAAATTATAGAAAGCAAAGTACGCAGAGGTGGTGGGAGCGCTGGGGAATTTAGCCATGGAACGGCGGCTTCCAGCCGCCGCGCGCAGGCATACGGTAACTTTCATGACCGGTATCGGTAGGGTCCGTGTGTGTACGGACGGGTCTACCGGAGCTTCAAGGCCATAACCACTTCCTCAGCGAGCCCTTTGGTGCTCTGCGTGAGATTCCCATGAATAGACCATCGTAAATGAAAGAGCCGTGAGCTGGCCCGGAGCTTTGGTAACCGCCGAAGATTGATGAGATTCCATACATATTCCCGCAAAAACATTTTGAGATTTCATATATATTCCCGCAAAAACATTTTGAGATTCCATTATTTCTATAATGTTTTAGTCGGGGAGGCCGGCCCCAACATCTCCATCCCTCCGGTCTTGTCCTTGCCGGTAGACTCGACCCTTAGTGGAAGCCAGTTCGGCGAATTTGAAGGATAGCACCCGGACGCACGGCTTGTGCGTCCGGGTGCGTGTAAAGAAACTTATCCCAGTGCCTCTATCATCGGAAGCAGCTGCTGGTAGAATCCCATCTCAACCTCCGTATTTGGGAAACGCAGCTCATATAGATTGGAATCCTCGCAGTATTTCCATATGGTGAGGTATCCTGTCTGGAACATCAATGGTATCGGATTTCGGTCGTGGAGGCCTACGGCGGTCAGTTCGTCACGGGTACACGTCTGTCCGTTGAGGTCGGGTGGGTACATACCCCGGTTCCTGATCCGGCGCGCCAGGAATGTCGGCGTTCCGCTGTCAAACCAATAGGGATCGATTCTCCTGTTTGCTAAGGCCTTCAATATACTGTATGGGTTGTATAGGCGCGAACCCTCTTCAGTGAACAGGTATCCGTCATAGTAATCACGGAGCTGGCCAAGTGTCGTGTCGAAATCCTCCTTCCTTTTTTTAGCGAGAACTTCAATTCCGTCGCGGAAGTTTTCGATGAGCTCCCGCTCGGTCCATCCGCATATGTCGGCGAAGTCATCTACCAGAGAGATGTCGTTGAGGTTGTTGAGGTCGCTGAATATGCTTACCCTGCTGAATCGGGCCACCCCGGTGATGAATGCGAATCGGATGTATCGATCCATGCTCTTGAGGTTTCCGAAGAAACTCTTGAGCATTCGCTGGTTCTTCTCATACAACTCTCCATTGTCTTCAATGTCAAGCAAAGGCTTATCATACTCATCAATGAGTATGACTACCTTGCGTCCGGTCAACTCCGAGACATGCTGGATGAGGTTGGAGAACCTGCCCGCCAAAGAGTCGTCAATGTCGCTCACGGCGTATTGCTTCTCATATTTACCCAGGAATCTATTAATAATTTTATGCAATCCGTCTACATCGGCATAATTCTCGGCGTTGAAGTCGAAGTGGAGCACCGGCGAGGGAGTCCAGTCAAGGTCCATAGAGTCGGCCGCGAGCCCCTTGAAGAGCTCGCGGCGCCCTTCGAAATACGCTTCCAGAGTGGAGAGCAGGAGGCTCTTTCCAAACCGGCGGGGCCGGCTCAGGAACTTGAATTTGCCTTGCCTTAGCAGCGGCTTGATATAGGCGGTCTTATCGACATATACATAACCGTCCTCGATGAGTTCAGAGAAGGTGGCCATTCCGACCGGGTACTGCAGTTCGCTCATAATCCTCGAATTTTCCGCAAATATACCTAAAAAACTCACATATGCAAGTTGTTTTTCGAATGCGTGGTGCCTGACATACCCACCCGAAACTTTAGCTTAGGCTTGCGAAAGTTGAATCCGATGAAATAATCACAGAATCTTCGCGTTATATGAAAAAACAAGGAGTCATGAGTGAATTTGACTTCGGTCAGACAATCATAGCGGTAGGCCGGAGTGGAAAAAGCATGATTTCAAGCCCTCGACTACAGCATGAGAAGAACATTACTGACAGTGATGGCAGCCGGCTTCATATTGGCAATGTCATCCATAGGATGCGTAAGGGATAACACCGCTGTCATCAAGGATAAACTCTCCAAAGCCGAAAAGCTTAAGGCGAACGGAAATGAACAGGAGGCTATGGAAGCATTGCTTGATGCAGCCAACCGGATTGACGATGATACTCCGCTCAACGTTCAGACAGAAACATATACACAGTTGGGAGTTTTGTATTATGACCGGCATAAAACAGAAGACGCGGGAAGATTTTTTCAAAAAGCCGTCGATGCGGCCCGTGCCAACGACAGCATCACGTCCTACCCCAACCTATTGTGGAATCTTGTGCTGACCGTAGAGGATAATGATTCAATAAGAGCAATACTCTCGGAATGCCGTGACCTGAGCGACCTCGACAGGAATAGATATGGTTTCCTGGCAATGCGGTCAAGACTTAATATCGCAAAAATATGTGCAATGACCAACGATACGGAAACGGCAAAAAACATCTTAGACAGCATTGCCTCCGCAGTTCAGACCGACGACATACTGAGGATTGAAGCCATCATGGAAAAAGCCATAGTACATCTTGCCGAGGATGACCATGAAAACGGCATAAACCTCCTTCAGGCTCTTTCCAATGATTTCCTTTCGCTCGATGGCAAGACCGAACGATCCCAACTGCTTTACCAAGCCTACCAAGCCTTGGGAAATTACCGTTCGGCACTGGAATATCGAGACTCACTGGCAACCTATGTGGATTCCATTCAATCGATAAAATCCTCCGAGAAGATCAGTCGGATAGAGACGGAATACAACCAAAGAATCGAAAAGGAAGAGAGGGAACGCAACACGATCATATATATCGGATGTGCTCTTGTGATTCTTCTGTTCATCTTCATCCTGTTGCTTAACCGCGACAGGCGTATGAAAGCCCGTCAGGTATCTCTCGTAGAACAGATCTCAAGACTGAACCTCGAGCTTTCCCTCCTGAAGGAGAACTCCGAATCTACGGTCGAAAGAAAATCAGATGCCATCATTTCGAAACTGCGGCTCAGCAAAGAACTGTTAGCCACCCTGCCCCAATACAGCCTCATCGCGCAAGCCAACCTTGAGCGGAACGCGGAGGATATCTCCAAAGACCTGCAGAAAGAACTCTACAACTGCATCGTCGCCAACTTTTCGGATGCGTGCAACAACCTTAAAGACGAATACCCTGCGCTGTCGCCGGAAGACATGTTGCTGGGCATAATGACATATGCCGGCATAGGCAAGGACGTAATTTCCGTACTGCTCCGGTCGAGCGACGATGCGTTGCGCCAGCGCAAGAGCCGGATGAAGAAAAAGATTCCAGCAGAGGTATTCGACCTATTTTTCTGTAAGACAACGTGACAAATCAGTGACACACGTGATTTGTCACGGATCCGACCACACCTAAACCATATTTTCTCCATAATTTTGCGGCATGTTTTTAAACCGCATAATCATGAAGAAAATCCTACCAATCTTTACGGCACTTTACCTTTCAACAGCCGCAAGCGCTCAGAGCGACACCATCCCCGAGACCAGGGAACTGCAGGAAATCACAGTTGAATCCGCAAACCAGTATGTGTCGGCAAGCAGCTCAACCTACATACCCTCCAAGCGACAGAAGAACTCCGCAGCGGACGCTGTCTCGCTTCTGAGCAGGATGGCGATTCCACAGATAGATGTCAATCCAGCCGACCGCACCGTAAGGACATCGACAGGCAAGGAAATCGCCATATTCATCGACTTCAACGAGGCTACATCTCAGGATCTGGAAGGAATGCGCACAGCCGACGTAAGGAAAGTGGAGTATCTGCTGTATCCACAGGATCCACGCTTCCGAGGCGCGCAATACGTCATCAACTTCATAATGCAGAAGTATGAATGGGGAGGATATACGAAACTTAACGCCGAGCAATCCTTCTCCGTGAATGAAACCACAGGGGCGATATACAGCAAATTCTCCTATAAGAAAATGACATTTGACCTGTATGCGAATGAATACCATACGACGTCAAGGCATGCGGGATCAAAATCGACGGAACATTTTTCCTTCACCGACCTGTATGGAAACGGGCCATGCGATATCAACAGGTATTCCCAACCCATGTCTACCCGTTCGCTCAGCAACACAAACGGAATTTCCTTCAGGGCAGTGTATTCCTCCGGAAAGACCCGGATAAGCAACCGCCTGTCTTATGGACTTCAAGACAATCCTAAATACGATATTGAAAACAGGCTGGATTATTCCGACAATATGTTTCCTGCTTCAGTCTCCGTTTCGGCCAAATCAGATATAAACCGGACATTGGGTTATGATTTCGTGCTTACACAGACCATCAACTCCAAAACATACTTCAATGTATTGGCCAGCTACACCTACGGACATAACAATTCCTGTTCCCGGTATTCGGAAGAATCCGTATGCATCGACAACAATGCAAGGGAGGATTCGCATTACGCAATGATCTCCCCTCAGTTCGGATGGACCATCAATCGGCACAACAGCCTGATACCGTATCTATTCGGTGAATACATAGTCAACCGGGTCGAATATACAGGAGACTCCCCATCCACTCAGGACTATGCTATATGGGGCTGCCTTGCAGGAGCAAGATATATCTATACAAGCGATAAATGGCAGGCGGGCACCCAGTTCGGCCTGAGCCTGACAAAAACAAAGCTGACAGGACATGCAGTCAGGTCAGAGCTCTCTCCGAAAGGCAATGTATTCGCCACATACGCACCCAATGCAAAAAATCAATTCGAACTTCTATACGGATTCGGGAAGAATATTCCGAGCATATACCAGAAAAGTCCCAACATGCTTCAGCAGGACAGGCTTATGTGGTATGAGGGAAACCCATGGCTGCGTGATTACTGGGACAATATGGTGTCGGTAAATTATACCTGGCTTCCCGACAACACCTGGCAGGTTAACGCAAACGGAGAATATTTCATATCTACAGACCGCACCGTGACGGACTATGCCCCGACAGGTCCTGACGGAACAATGCTCCGCAGCTATGCCAATGACGGCGATTTCCGAAGGATACTGCTGGGAATTTCGGGAACAGGGAAATTCCTCAACAACCGGTTGATCGCGAAAGTCAATCCCCGGTTGTTCCTGCAGTCCACCACCGGAGGGTATGCCTTAAGAAAAAACATCATTACATGCTCTGCGCAGCTGACATGGTATTTCGGAGACTTCTATGTCTTCGGATGGTATAACACTCCCGCCACTTCTCTTGAGGCAACTTCAGGGACCATCACGCACGTCCCTTCCCAATACCGAATCCAGGCAGGCTGGGGCAAAGGATCCTGGAAAGTATCCGCGACCGCAAACAACTTCCTGCGGGCAGACTGGGCCACATCCACACAGACACTCTCAGGCCGATACTATGGATTTGACAGCGAGCAATACGGGACTTCCATGCATCGGCGTTTTCAAGTCTCGGTAAGCTACACATTAGGCTACGGCAAGAAAGTCAGGACCGACAATGAAGTAGGAGCCGCCCCCTCCAACCAGAGCGCCATCCTGAAATAGCCAAAGCAATCAAAGCAGGCACCGCAGCATGGACATAATTCATACTTGCCGATAAATATCGCGTAGAAAAATTTTTCTATAGAAGTTTTTTTCTATAGAAAAATTTTTCTATATTTGCATTGTATTCTGTTTTTAATGACCTGGGATGAAAGGCTTGATGAGTATCAGGATTTAGAGATATACGCAAGAGTTATTCTCAATGCGTTATCTACAGCAGAAGCAGGTCTTACCAAAGGGCAGCTACTACAATTAACAATGAATGGAAAAGAATCAACCGAGCAACATCAAGTAAACATGCAACTCACCAAGGTACTGGACATGCTTGAGCATGATGGCTATATAATACGAAAAGAAAGCAATCGGAAATTCCGTTCGCCATTACTGCGAAAATGGTGGAAATATAAATTCATGGACTGATGAACGATATTTTAGAATCTAAGGAAGTTAATATTGCGAAGCAGATTGAGCGATATGCAGAAGAAGAGAAAGATATGGAGCATATTCCTCAGCCGATTATATTAGTCGGTTCATCTGGAACAGGAAAAACGACTATAATAAACCTTCTTGCTTCATTATTTGAAAACAAGGGAATGAGCAATCGAGTCCATGTATTTGACGGGAAACGTTTTTTTTGCAGCAAAGATATCGTCCTTGCCATCGAAAAATCAATCCCTGACGGGAGTCTACTTACTGATGACAATAACTTCCAACGAAGAATCGCAATCATTGACAATCTTGATTATTATTTCAAGCGTAGTTCATTTGACGATCAATACAGATTGCGCAGTTATCTTAACAGGGAGTCCGCACCTCTGCTCATAGCCACCATAGAAGTAATTGGAAATTCATTGGCCGACTATCGTGCTCCTTTTTTCGAAGGAATACGGCTTATATATGTCCCGGCATTTGAAGTATCCTTATTGAAACGGATGAATCTCTCCGATGATAAACGAGCACGAATAGCTTCGCTCATGACTTATATGCCCCCGACGGTTCGTTCATTCAAGATCGCATCAGACATAGTCTCAGCGTCCGACAATATGGCTTCAGACATGACGGAATTGCTGAATCGCGTAAATCCGTCATACCGTATTCTGTTGGAACGACTACCCGTAAATTCACAAAAAATACTGATCGCTCTGGCCAATTCAGAGCAACCGGCATCACTGTCAGAACTACGTATACTGACGGGTATGCAGGCCGGAATCCTATCGTCTTATCTACGCCAGTTGGCTAAATCCGGGGTAATCAGGAAAACAGATCCATGCCAGCATGGTGCGCCATATGAGGTCTTAGACAGACTCTTCAGACTATGGCTGTCATCACATGTCTGACTCCTTCTTCAGATGTTGCAATCCAATGGCGGCGAATGGCCTGAAGTGTCTGCTTCGGGCCATTCGCCGCCATTGAATACTGCGGATTTTGCATGTCGATAACCTGTCAATAAGTGTCGAAAACCTGTAGAAAACCTACCAAAAACTGTAAATAACCGGACAAGGGAGAATGTAGATAACTATTCGAGAAGCATGATGCCGGAACTTGTGAGCAGGTTTTCGGCAGTTTTATACACCCCTTATGTTCAAAAATCATCCCGTTTTCTACATATAATCGAGGAAAATTTATTAACTTTGCAGTTATCTACAGGTGTGTAGAAAAAGTCGGCATATGCTTGATTTTTCAGCACCTTGAGGTTTGATAACCTGTAGATAACTGTAGATATTTGTTCAATAACCCAAAAATGCAAATTTTCAGGCGAAAAGTAATCGACACTTATCTACACCCTTTATTGTTGTTTTTAATATTTTTTGATTTTAATATTTTATTTAAAACTTATAAAAATAAAAAATGGAGTCGAAAAAATCCGCCCCCGAAGCCCTCTCTCCCAGCCTGCTCGCCGACGAGATCGCCGAGCTTAAAAAAGAAAAAAACGCCGTGATAATGGCCCATTATTACCAGCGTGATGAAGTGAAGGAGATAGCCGACTTCATAGGCGACTCCCTGGCCCTCGCCCGCAAGGCCGCGCAGACCGACGCCGATGTCATCGTAATGTGCGGAGTCCATTTCATGGGAGAGACTGCCAAAATCCTCTGCCCCGACCGCACGGTGCTCATCCCCGATCCGGAAGCAGGCTGCTCGCTCGCCGACAGCTGCGACCCGGAAGAGTTCGGTAAGTTCGTAGCCGAGCATCCCGACCATACCGTAATAAGCTACGTCAACACATCGGCCGCCGTCAAGGCCCTTACCGATATCGTGGTCACTTCCGGCAACGCCCGCAAGATAGTGGAGTCGCTGCCCGCCGACGAGAAGATCATCTTCGGACCTGACCATAATCTTGGAGAGTACATAAATTCCGTCACAGGGCGCCGGATGCTGCTCTGGAACGGCGCATGCCATGTCCATGACAGATTCTCCCTCGAGGGGATAGCAAGGCTTAAAAAAGAGCATCCGGGAGCCAAGGTGCTCGTGCATCCCGAATGCCGCCGCCCGCTACAGATCATTGCCGACAAGGTGGGAAGCACCGCCGCCCTGCTCGACTTCGCACGCGCCGACGAGGCGAAGGAATACATCGTGGTCACTGAAAGCGGCATCCTCTTCGACATGCAGCGCGAATGCCCTGAGAAGACCTTCATCCCGGCTCCCGCCGAGGATACGGAATGCCAGTGCAACGAATGCGACTACATGAAGATGATCACGCTCCGTAAACTCCGCGACTGCCTCCGCGACGGCAAGCCGGAGATCCATGTGGATCCCGAAGTGGCCAGGAAGGCATTGCGTCCGATCGAAAGAATGCTGGAGTTGTCATGAAGAAGAAGAATATCGCGGAGCTGACCAACTGCAGCGTGGAGGAATACCGGGAGGCGGAGAAACTGCCTTTCGCTATTCTTCTCGATAATGTGCGTTCGATGCAGAACGTCGGGTCGATACTGCGCACATCCGATGCCTTTCTCGTGAAGGAGGTGGTGATGGCCGGCATCACAGGCATCCCTCCTCACAAAGAGATAAGCAAGACAGCCCTCGGGGCCGAGGATTCCGTCAGCTGGCGCTATGCGGAGGATGCCATAGAGGAATGCGCGCGCATGAAAGCGGAGGGCTGGACCGTATGTGTTCTGGAGCAGGCCCACGGCAGCATCGACCTTATGGACTTCGCTGCTGCGGAAGGAATGAAGTATCTTTTAGTGGTAGGCAACGAGGTATCAGGTGTCGACCAGCGTATAGTGGATATGGCCGACATGATACTCGAGATTCCCATGCGTGGCGTCAAGCACAGCCTCAACGTAGCTGTAAGCGCGGGAATGGCCATATGGCGCATCGCCTCCGGACTTGAGAAGGTTTAAACCTCTATACGTACATGCGTGTTATGGATTTATCATTAACCCTAAAAATTCCACTTGCTATGAAAAGACATCTCCTTTGCCTTCCCCTGCTCGCAGCGCTCATGCTGACGCTCACTTCCTGCGACGACTACAATTACTGGGATCCCGAGCCGCCCTACGGCTGGAACGATACCTTCTACGACAGTAACCTCACGGGATGCTGGCAGCTCTATCAGGTCAATTCCGACTATGTGAGGGGCGACGAAGTGAACTATATGCAGTTCTACGGTGATGGCCGGGGGATGTATTTCTACTACGACCGCGGCTACCAGGAGACGGAACGGCTCGCCTACTGGTGTCAGCGTTCGGTCAACGGCGCATCGTCGCTTCAGATCAACATAGATTATGAATACGGCAGCCCGTCGACGATGAACTATTGGTTTAGCGACGGCGATACGCTCTGGATGCAATGGCGCAACTCTGGCGGCGTGCAGACCTACGTCTACAAATACTACGGACGCACCGCCCCATGGTAAATAGGAATTAATAATGCACAATTATCTGTAGCCGGAAATCATATTATGGTATCGTACGTCTAACTTGAACAGCTACTTAATCGATTATAGAGTCCTTGAGGTCGGAACTGACTTCAGGGACTTTTTTATTGCCTGTCATCCTTGCAGCCTATCATATATATGCGAGATTCGCTACTTTAAATGACTTTTTTTAAATAGTCTTCACTGCAAAATATTGGTGTTAGTGAAAAAGGATTAGTTGTTTCCGTATGCTTACTGATTCAGGTTTACTATATGTCTTGAGTGGATTGACTGGTCGGAATCTATCCTTATGTGTGTTTTTTGAGATAAAATGAATAAATCCAGATATGAAAAGATTATATGGAGAGATAAAATGCAATAAAAACAATAAGGATATAATTACTTAATAATAATTGATTTGATGGGAATAGATGATGTTAAAAACAAAAATATTATAAAAAAATGATAATAATTTAAAAAATTTATTGTAATTTTGTATCCGATATTAATACTCGACAACAATTAAAACGACGCGTATGAAAAAAGCTCTATCTTTAGCGTTTATGGGAATGGCCATTACTGCAGCCGTGGCCCAGGCCGAAATCGTGTATGATTTCGTACCGGAAGTGAAGAACATCAGTTTTGCGGAGGAATATGATCAGGACTCCAATAAGATGGTGGATGAAGTGAAGATCGAAGTAAACTTCCCTACCGATGTGTGGTGGGTGGAGGGCTATGCAAGCCAGTGCTATCTGCTTGACAGCAAAGGTGAGAAATATGATGCATGGTGGCCGGAGTTTTGGGGTTCCGGATCCGACTACACCAGAATGGTGTTCGAGGTGCGTGGACTCGATAAGTATGTGGATGCCGACTATACCCTCGTCATGCCTCAGGGCCTTTTCGGCGATGACACGTGGAACGCCAACCATGAGGATGGAAGAATGAATCCTGAGCTCCGTTATGAGTTCAACGAATGGAAGCTCGCAGGCGAGCCTGCGGCTCCGGCCGGAGATATGGTCTACGACTTCAAGCCGCTATCCGCCAGCATGATTTATCAGCAGACATGGGACTCTGACAAGGATATGAACGTCAATGAAGTGAGAATCGACCTTCAGTTCAGCACAGACGTCTACTGGGCGTCGGCAGTAGCTTCTCAGAGCTATCTTCTGGATTCCAACGGTGAGAAATACGAGGGAGAATGGTGGCTTGATTACGGTGGTCCCAGCTCTGACTATACCATCATGTATCTCTGCGTAAGGGGCCTCAGCCAGTATGTGGATGCTGACTATACCCTCGTAGTGCCTGAAGGCCTCATCGGCGACCTCAACTGGTATTATGATTCTCCCGGTGCAAGGACCAATCCTGAACTCCGCTATGAGTTCAATGAGTGGAAGCTCGCTGGCTGTCCGCGGGAGAACTTCACGACCTACGACTTCGCGCCTCTCTACGACAGCTATAGCCTTGAAGAAGTAAGGATCAACGGTCAGAAGCAGCTCGAGCTCCAGCTTGCGCTTGAATTCCCCGAGGCTGTGGCCATCTACGACGATGTGAAGAACAAGATGAGCGTATGGAGTGCCGAAGGCGAATACCTGCAGGCAGCCATACTGCGCACATGGGTGGATGAAAGCAATCCTAACAAGGTCATTGTAGGCCTCCGGGGCGTCGACCTGAAGACTCCGGCTTCCTACACCATCAGCATCTGGGAAGGTGCGTTTGGCACTCTCGAATGGGCTGCGGAAGATTACTGCGAAAGCCACTCCAATCCCGCTTTGAGGTATGATGTATCTACAGATCCCTCCGCTGTAGAGACTGTAGGCATCGGAGAAGATGCTGCCGCTGTCTACAACCTTCAGGGTGTACGTGTTGACTCCGCCAATCTTTCCAAGGGTATCTATGTCCGTGGCGGAAAGAAAGTAATAGTGAAGTAAAAAAAGAAAATCCCGGCGGTGCATACCGTCGGGATTCCTTAAAGTCTATATTATAAAGAATAAAATGAAAAGATTCATGAACAGACAAACGACCTCCTTGTTGACTGCGGGCGTCATTGCAGCGGCCACTGCGCTTTCAGCGAGTGCCGAGATGTTGGTCCGGGTGCAGGATGCCGTTGGCAATGACGTCACGGCCCCGCTGAAGCTGACTACCCGTATTTCCTTCGGGCAGGCAGCGATCGAGATCGCCAATGAAGGCGCCGCGACACTCGCCATCCCTTATGCCGATGCTCTGAGTATTTCGTTCGTTACCCCTTCATCGGTTGCGCCTGTCCTTGCTGACAGCGGTCTGCGTCTCAAGCACAATCCCGTAGGAGACCAACTCGAACTTACGGGCTATGCCGGCACTCCTTCGGCAATGTCCATCTCCTCTCTGTCTGGCTTACGAATGATGAGCCTTGCCAACTGGACCGGTGAAGCCATCGACGTGTCGTCGATCGCCCCCGGCATCTACATCCTCAACATCGACAGCAAAACAATCAAATTCATCAAGCAATGAACAAATTCTCTATATTCATGGCATCCCTCGCAGTTGCCGCCACATCTTTCGCACAGGGGGAAGCTGATCCCAACCGCCTGATACTCACAAATACAATCGGAAACACTAAGGGCTATGTGCTCGACCGCGTGCAGGACATCACCTTCGCCCGGGTTGACGGAGAAGTCAAAGCCAACGTAGAGATCTTCGACGTGCAGCTCGACCAGCTCACCCTCGCCGTCACCAAGACCGAAGCATGCAGCTCCTATAAGCTCAATGTACTCCCCGCCACTATGGCCAACCGCTATGACGATCTGGCGGTGATTTCCTACCTCAACTCCTACACTGACACTCCGACCTATTATGATGACTTCACCAACGCCACCCTGACCGGTATCGAATTCCAGCCGGCTACCGACTATGTGCTGGTGACAGTAGGCATTGACATGTACGGAGTGGAAGACGGAGTGGTGCGTGTGCCCTTCACAACCCCGCGTCCTGACATCGTAGGTAGTCCCGAGATAAAGGCGGAGGTAGTAGACCGCCAGCTCGAGTCTTTCTCCATCAGGTTCACTCCCAATGAGGATGTAGCTGAATACTACTGTGTGGCCGGAGAGAAGGGTGAGCTGATGAGTCAGTATGAATTCTTTGGCCCGATGATGGGCCTGACTTCATTCACCGACATGATCATCAAGTGGGGCACCCCACGCTATTCGGAGGCCGTCGTCGAGTGGACATCAATGGCTCCCAACACGGATTACGAGGTATACTACGTAGCCCTCGACAAGGAAGGCACTCCTGCCGACTACCAGAGTATAGAAGTGAGCACCCTCGCGCTCGGCGGCTCCGGCGAGGCAAGCGTGGCGATCGAGCTCGGCGCATACGAATATGCCGACTGGTGGGGTGACATACTTCCTTCCCAATACATCACCTTTACTCCCAACGACCAGAGCTCATGCTACCGCTTAGGGGTATACCTCGCTGAAAAATATGATCCTCTTGCAGAGGAGATCAAAGAGGAACTGAAGTCGGATCCTCCCATGCCGATGGCCAACTGGTTCCAGTATGATGCGCTGACCACTGACTTCCAGATCGATCCCGACACCGAGTGCGTCGCCATTGCGGCTGCCAAGAACGGCGACGGCGAATGGGGAGAAGTGACTGAACTCCGCTTCACGACTCCTTCGGAGCCGGCAGGCAATCCTGGCGTAGATGTACCGCGTAAGAGCGCCAAGCCGAATGTGAAAGGACGCCTGACGCCGCAGAAGGCTTCCGGACCTTTCCGTCATGAGCCAGGCAAGGCACCGGTATTTCCCAAGACAAATAAATTCCAACTGAAATAAGACTTACGAGAACAACAGGACGACAACAATGAAAGGAAAGCCTCTACGTCTCCGCATAGAGGCTTTCCTTTAATCAAAACAATCAATCTTATGATGAAATTCAACAACAGACTATTGGTCATGTCGCTGACAGCCGCCTCGACAATGGCGGCCTCAGCCGCAGTCCCCGCGGTAGCTCCGTCATCCTACGGACAGTTTACCGGAAAGACGACGCTGCCGCAGGTCAAGAAGGTGCAGGCGTTCCACTCTACCGATGCTAAGAAAAACGGACCCGCAAAAGTGCAGGCCTATGCCAACGATGGCAATGCCATGGTAGACCAGATCGGCACGCTGACCCTTCTTGAAGAAGAGGATTTCTCCCGGCTGACTACAGGCTCGGAGGAAGAACCTGACCTTTACACGGTACTTGAGATCAACCAATGGCTGACTGACCCTGAGACAGGCGATATAGTCTTTGACGATATGGGTAATATAGTCGAGAATCCTGATTACAACTATCCATGGGACAACATGAAGCCGGAATACATCTCCGGCGATGGAAGGTGGGGCGTAGGCAACGCATATCCGGCAGGCGGAATGCTCTATTTCCCGTTTAGCGAGGATACATATCAGGGAAAGATCAGCACCCCCTGGATTGACCTCTCTGCCAATAACGGCACATTCGTACTCGAATTCAAGGTAAAGGTGACGGAAGAGGCCAAAGCCAATCCCGACCTTCCTCCGATGATCATCGTCGAGACTGCGGAGACAAACAATATGAGCCCTACATGGAATTATTTTGAAGAGACATTCCTCGACTATGAGCACCTCTCCACGGAATGGACCACCTTCCGCCTCCTCTATCAAGGAGCCGGCCCCTCAACTCTCTGCAATATAGTGGGTCAGGGTATAGCGGGCGGTATGTTTATCGATGATGTCCGCCTTTACAGCCTTACCCCTTACCTCGCCACTCCCGTGCTTCGTCGCCATAGCGACTTCACCGACCATTCATTCGTATTGAACTGGAATCCGGTGGAGGGGGCAGAGAAATATATGGTCAATATATGGTATGAAGACCTTTACGGCAACCGAGTGACTGTAGTGGAGGATGCGGAGACCATCGAACCGCATTTCAAGACCGAAGGCACCAACCTCGACGACATATATTTCTATACAGTACAGGCCGTCAACAGCGAGCATAAATCCCTCACCACCCTTCCGCGCGAGCTATTCGACATCATCACTCCTAAGATGAAGAAGGCAGTGCTCATAGATGAAGCCACACGCCTTTATGAAGGAGGAGTGGAGGAAGTGATCTCTGCCTTCGGATATAATTATTTCGCTACGGCACGCCGTACGGCCGAGACCGACGGTCCGTTTGTCGTCACTGATGAGAAATTCACAGGATGGACACATCCCCTCTACGAGGAAGGCTGGAATTATACCAAGGAGAATCCTGTCGACGATAAGATCACTTCCCTCTATTACCCCACCGACATCAACCAGCAGGGATGGTATGGATCATACTTCATGATCTATAAAGATTACATTTGTCTATGCCCGTTCTTTTACGAAGCTACCTACCACCGCGATATGGCGGCATGGGTGTCTCCGGAGTTTGACCTTTCGAAAGACGGCGGCAGGATCTCTGTAAGTATGAAACTCGCCGGAGAATATGACTACACTTTTGAAAACTATCCTTCATGTGCGGTGGCCCTCTTCAATTGGAACGAAGAACTCGGCGACTACGAACAGGTGGAGCTTGTCTACTGCCGCGGTGTGGAATTCGACTGGAAGGATTTCTCTCTTGAGCTGACCAAGGGTTCCGACCGCTCGAAGATAGGATTCTTCGCTATCGGCTCATACGGAGACCTTTATATGGACGATATACTCATCACTCAGCAGTATAAGGCCGGTGAGACATTCGACGATCCCTTCTTCTTCAATACATGGCAGCTTGCCGAGCAGGTGTGGGATCCCACCACTTTTGAATTTGAAATCCCCGAGCGCGTACTCGGCAACGACATCTATCAGCGGGCACAGGCCGTCAGGATGCATGTCGACGGCAGCGGCGCCTACGACGGAGAAGTGGAGTCTGGCTTCGCAGGCTATGATCTCGTGGCTGCCGCCCCCTCCGGAGTAAGGCTTGTGGAGTGTGGCTACGGTGCTGACGTGAAGGCCGTAGACGGCACCATCTTCATCGGCAATCCCGCGCGTGAGCAGGTGTGCGTAGTGTCTGCTGACGGCATGGCGGTGATGCTCGGTGATGCCGAGGCCATAACCCACCGTCCGGCAGCCAAGGGTGTCTATATGGTGAAGGTAGGAGCCTCCGGAGTCAAGGTGGTGATCTGACCGTTACCCTCATCAATGCTCGATGCATCATTGAAGTCCTTAAGGCCGAATGAGACCTTAAGGACTTTTTTTTTACAGTAAAACCATTCGACTGTCCCTATACCGGATCGGTTTCGCCCGAGCCAAAGCAAGTCTCAGATAAAAAAAATCCTCAAATCTCCATTCTCGATTCCCGATTATTGAAAAAAAATCACTATCTTTGTCCTCTTAGAAGGATTTCACCATAGACGTATGAAGGATTTCACTGAAGAAGACATCGAAAGAATAGAGAATATGGCCGACAGCGAGGACGCTGCCGGAATACGCCATGAGATAGCCGACCTTCATCCGGCCGACATCGCCGAACTCCTGCGCAAGCTCAACCTGAAGCAGGCCGAGTGGCTCTTCAACCTTATCGACGATAAGGAGAAGAAAGCCGACGTGCTTATGGAGCTTGACGAGGAAGACCGTAAGAAACTCATCCAGCACATGGAGCCGGAGCAGATCGGCGAGTTTATCGACGAACTCGACACCGACGACGCCGTCGACCTCATCCAGGAACTCGATGAGGAAGACCGCGAGGAGGTGATTCAGCATATCGACGACATGGAGCAGGCCGCCGACATCGTCGACCTCCTCCACTACGCCGAAGACACCGCCGGCGGCCTCATGGGCACCGAATACATAGCCGTCAACGAGAACTGGTCGATGCCCGAGTGCCTTAAGGAAATGCGCAGGCAGGCCGCAGACCTCGACGAGATATATTATGTATATGTGATCGACGACGACAACCGCCTCAAGGGTATCCTTCCGCTGAAGAAGATGATCACCGACCCTTCGGTGTCGAAGATAAAGCACGTGATGCAGTCCGACCCGGTGAAGGTGCATACCGATACTCCTATAGATGAGGTGGCCATCGACTTCGAGAAATACGACCTCGTGGCCATGCCCGTGGTAGACTCCATAGGCCGGCTCGCCGGCCAGATCACCGTCGACGACATCATGGACCAGGTGCGTGAGCAGTCTGAACGCGACTATCAGCTGGCTTCGGGTATCTCCTCCGACGTCGATGCCGGCGACTCCGTGTTCGCCCAGACAAAGGCGCGCATACCCTGGCTGCTGATAGGAATCATCGGCGGTATCATCAACTCCGTCATCCTTACCGGATTCGAAGCCCAGATAGCGGCCGTCACGGCACTGGCCATCTTCATCCCCCTCATCGGAGGCACGGGCGGTAACGTCGGAGTGCAGGCCTCGGCCATCGTAGTGCAGGGCCTCGCCAACGGACGCCTCGACATGAAGGACGCCTGGAAGCAGATGAGGCGCGAGGTGCTCGTGGCACTCCTCAACGCCGTGGTCATAAGCAGCGTAGTGCTCGTCTACGTGCTGTGTACGCAGCCTCATATGTATGCAGTCTCCTTCGCTGTGGCCGCCTCGCTCTTCTGCGTGGTGATATTCGCTACCGTATTCGGCACCCTCGTGCCCCTTACACTCGAGAGGCTGAAGATCAATCCCGCCCTCGCCACAGGCCCCTTCATACAGATCATGAACGACGTGGTGGGCCTCCTCATATATGTGGCGATGTCGACCTGGATGCTCTCACTCTTCCCCCTCGAATAATTTAGAATTTAGAATTTAGAATTGAGAATTATTTAGAGGTCTCGGTTTGTTTCGGTGTCCGAGCCTTGGCTCGGCTCCATCTTAAGACTAAATACTGAAGACTAAAGACTTATAATACAATGGCCAAGATAGTAGAGACCCCGCTGATGAAGCAGTATTTCGAGATGAAGAAGAAGCATCCCGACGCAATACTCCTTTTCCGCGTGGGCGACTTTTACGAGACTTTCTCCGAAGACGCCATCGAGGCGAGCTCCATACTCGGCATCACGCTGACGCGCCGGGCCAATGGTTCGGCCCAGTCGGTGGAACTCGCCGGATTCCCCCACCATGCCCTCGACACCTATCTCCCGAAACTCGTACGCGCCGGCAAGAGGGTGGCGATCTGCGAGCAGCTCGAGGATCCGAAGCTCACCAAGAAACTCGTGAAGCGCGGCATCACCGAACTCGTCACTCCCGGCGTCAACACCAACGACGCCTCTATGGAGGGAGCGGAAAAAAACTTCCTTGCCGGAGTGCATTTCAAGCGTACGGGCAAGGGAAAGCCCGTAAGGGCCGGCATTGCCTTCCTCGACATCACTACCGGAGAATTCATTGCGGCTGAGACAGACCCCGTGGAGCTCGACAAACTCCTCTCGGCGTTCGCTCCAAAGGAACTCCTCCGCATGAGCGGCACGCGCGAACTATGCTCCGAGCTCATCTCATGGAAATGCCCGGTGTTCGATATGGAAGACTGGATATATACCGAGGATTCGGCCCGCGAACGTCTGCTTAAGCAGTTTCAGACGGCTACCCTCAAGGGTTTCGGCCTCGACGACATGCCCCTTGCATTGATAGCGGCCGGAAGCCTCCTCTACTATCTTGACGTCACGGGCCACACCAATACCTCCCACATCACGGTGCTTTCACGCATCGACAGCGCGCGCTTCCTGCGCATGGATCCATTCACCCTGCGCAACCTCGAACTGACATCCTCGGCGTCCGGGGCGAAAGGAATCACGCTCTTCAGTGTGCTCGACCATACCGTCACTCCGATGGGTGCGCGCCTGTTGGGCACAAACCTCGCCTTCCCGCTGCTCGACACGGAGAAAATCAACGAAAGGCACGCCATGGTAGACTTCTTCTTCCGCGACCCCGCCCGCCGTGACTATACGCGCACGTGCCTCCAGGCCATCGGCGACATGCAGCGCATGATAGGCAAGACCTCCAACCGCCGGGCCCAGCCGCGCGACCTTCAGACCCTCGCTGCGGCCATGGAGGGATGCATGATGCTGAAGAAGTCGCTCGCCTCATCCGATTCTCCAGAGATGCAGCGCATTGTGGAGGCCATGCAGCCCCTTGACCAATATATAGGCCTCATACGCTCTACTATCGCGCCGGATGCCCCTGCCGTATTCAGTAAAGGAGGAGCGATAGCCGAAGGAGTGTCGAAGGAACTCGACGAATACCGTGGGCTGCACCGCAACGCGCGTGCCGCGCTCGACGCCATATGCGCCCGCGAGATAGAGCGCACCGGCATCACGTCGCTGAAGATAAGCTACAACAACGTGTTTGGCTATTATATAGAGGTGCGCAACACGCATAAGGACAAGGTGCCTGCTGAGTGGATACGCAAGCAGACCCTCGTCAGCGCGGAGCGATACATCACCGAGGAGCTCAAGGAGTTTGAGCAGAAGATACTGACGGCCGCCGACCGCATAGGGCAGATAGAGAGTGAGATCTATGCCCGCCTCCTCGACCATCTCGCCCACGACTGCGCTCCCATGCAGAAAAGCGCCAACGCTGCCGCGGAGATCGACTTCATCCTCAGCATGGCGGATGCGGCGGCCGACAACGGATATGTGCGCCCCGTAGTAGACGACTCCACTTCGCTTGAGATCATCGAGGGAAGGCATCCTGTGATTGAAAAGCGCCTGCCGCCGGGTGAGCCGTACATCTCCAATACCGTGCGCCTCGACTGCGACAGGAATCAGATAATGATGATCACCGGCCCGAACATGAGCGGAAAGTCGGCGTTGCTGCGCCAGACGGCCCTCATCGTGATTATGGCGC
Organism: uncultured Porphyromonadaceae bacterium; assembly: GCA_947175295.1. Lineage (GTDB taxonomy): Bacteria > Bacteroidota > Bacteroidia > Bacteroidales > Muribaculaceae > Lepagella. The sequence goes on along the minus strand of CAMWMK010000032.1, from coordinate 3,312 downwards.
AGATGGGGTCGTTCGTGCCGGCCGAGTCGGCCAGGATAGGAATAGTAGACAAGATATTCACCCGCGTCGGAGCCAGCGACAACATAGCCTCTGGCGAATCTACCTTCATGGTGGAGATGAGCGAGGCCGCCTCCATCCTCAACAATATGAGCGGGCGCTCCCTAATACTTTTCGACGAGTTGGGGCGCGGCACGTCGACCTACGACGGTATTTCCATCGCATGGTCGATCGTAGAGCATATCCACGAAAACGGACGCTATGCCCCGAAGACACTCTTCGCTACCCACTATCATGAGCTCAACGAGATGGAGAAGTCGTTTAAGCGCATCCACAACTGGAGCGTGTCGGTGAAGGAGATAAAAGGGAAGGTGGTTTTCCTGCGCAAGCTCGTCAAGGGTGGATCGGAACATTCTTTCGGTATACATGTCGCCAAGCTGGCCGGAATGCCACCGTCGATCGTTAAGCGTGCGGGGCAGGTGCTGGAGCGTCTGGAGTCTGCCGCGCGAAGCGAGGGCAATAAGGGTGTAGACAGTGTGGCGAAAGGGAAACTCGGTGAGATAGCCGGACACACCGACGGCTACCAGCTCAGTTTCTTCCAGCTCGACGACCCTATGCTGAGCCAGATACGCGACCGCATCCTGACCCTCGACATTGACAATCTGACTCCCCTGCAGTCGCTGACCGCGCTCCACGACCTGAAGTCGCTGCTGACCGGAAAATAATACTTTCAATTCATAATTCATGATTCATAATGCATAATTGGCTACGCAATTCAAAAATCATGAATCATGCATTAAGTAGTCGCTCAAATTAAATGCATAGTATCATCAGAATATTTTCGGCTGAAATTCAGCGACAAATAATTATGCATTATGAATTATGAATTATGCATTAATCAAGCATTGTGAATCATGAATCTTACATTTGTTTTATTGACTCTTTCATCCATTCTCGGATATGTCGATACGAGGGTGGGCACGGCTGAGGCCACCACCATGACAGCCGGACTTTTCGGCAAGGGGTCGGAGGAACACGGCCAGACCGTGCCTGCCGTGTGTGTGCCCCATGGCATGACGCTATGGACTCCGCAGACGCGCGACACCGAGGAGAAATGCATCGCTCCTTATTATTATGCCGACACGGAGCTGCAGGGTTTCCGGGCAAGCCATTGGATATCTGGCGGATGCACTCAAGACTACGGCAGCGTGTCGCTTGCCGCCCTTGACGGAAAGCTCCGTACCTCTCCGCTCTCACGCGCCTCCCGCCTCGACCGCTCTTCGGAGGTGGCGCGTCCGGACTATTATTCGGTCACTCTCCCCGATGAAGGACTGAAGGCTGAGATGACGGGACTTTCACGTTCCGGAATTTTCCGTTTCACTTACGATACGGACGGAATAGGACATCTTGTGGTCAACCCCAATACTGATGAAGGGGCAGGATGGATAGAGGTAGATACGGTAAGGCATGAGATACGCGGGTGCAATCCGGTCCACCGCATATATCAGGGCTGGGGCGAACCGGCAGGTTTTTCCGGTTGGTTCGTCGTAAGCTATCCGGAAGACCTTGATGTGGTGTCGGCCGGAGTGTTTAGGGGCGATGATGTGTATGAAGGTTCTGTAAGGGCCGACGGAGCGCCGGGTATCGGAGGATACATTTCCTTTAGGCATAAAAAGGATAATCCGATGACTGTCAGGGTAGGAAACAGTTTCACTTCGCTCTCCGGAGCGCGTCTCAACCTTGAGAAAGAGCTCCGAGAATTGGATTTTTGCGGAGTAATGGACGAGTGCTCTCAAATATGGGATTCTCATCTCGGTAAAATCGAGGTGGAAGGAGGGTCGGATGAAGATAAGGGAAAGTTCTACGGTTCGCTCTATCGCGCGTCGTTGCTTCCTCGAGTGGTAAGCGATGTTGATGGCAGTTATGTGTCGTTTGCCGGCGCGGGAGAAGTTCTGAAGATGGAGCCGGGGCGAGACTACTACGACGACTACTCCATGTGGGATACCTACCGCGCGGAGCATCCGCTGATCACTGTCCTTGATCCGAAGCGCAGCGCCGACATGATGTATTCGCTTGTGCTTAAGGCGCAGCAGGGAGGATGGATGCCGATATTCCCTTGTTGGGGCAGCTACACAGCGGCTATGATCGGCGACCACTGCGCAGCCGCTATTGCGGACGCAGCCGCGAAGGGGGTGACGGATTTTCCGATGGAAGAGGCCTACTCATATCTCCGGAAGAATGCCTTCGAGTCTCCGGCTACGCGTCAGGAATATGTCGACGGTAAAGGTCGGCGCGCCCTTGAGTCATACCTTAAGTATGGTTATGTGCCTCTTGAAGACGGGGTGGAGGATGCGTTCCATAAGAAGGAGCAGACCTCCCGCACTCTTGAATATGCTTTCGATGACTTCGCCCTTTCGCGTCTGGCTCGTCAGCTCGGCCATAATGAGGATGCGGAGGTACTGGAAAAGCGTTCGCAAAACTACCGCAACGTAATAGACCCGGAACTCGGCTACGCCAATGGCCGCTATGCCGACGGCACATGGGCCGACAGTATAAATCCGTTTACGTTCAATACGTTCATCACCGAAGGCGCGCCATGCCATTATACATGGTATGTGCCTCACGATCCGGAGGGGTTGATCGGGATGTTGGGTGGAAAGGAGAATGTGGAGGCGAAGCTTGATTCGCTCTTTGAGCTTAAGCGCTATTGGCATGGCAATGAGCCCTGCCATCAGATAGTGTATCTTTACGATGCCGTCGGCCGTCCCGACAAGGCGGCGAAATGGATCCGCCATATTATGGATACAGAATACAGGGATATTCCCGGCGGGTTGGCCGGCAATGACGACGCAGGCCAGATGTCGGCCTGGTATGTCTTTTCCGCGATGGGTTTCTATCCCGTCTGCCCGGGACTCCCTGAATATTGGCTCGGGGAGCCAATATTCGACAAGGTGACGGTCCACACGGCTCCCGACGCCGCCTTCACGATAGAGAAGACCGGATCCGAAAGCGCTCCGCGTCTCGACGGCCAGCCTCTCGACGGCTACCGCCTTCCGCACTCCGCCCTCGTTTCCGGCTCCACACTCAGTTTCTGATCAGTCCTTCAGACATCATAGACTACTAATATCTTTAGTAATAGGGTTTTCGTTCGGCAAATTTTGAGTGCATACGATAAAACTAAATCTAAATTTTTTTGTTATCAATAAAGGTATGCCGCCTCATGACGGATGGCATGTGATATCAAGTGATATTTATAGTATATAAGTATGAATATTAATTCTAAACTGACCTGGGTTGCCTTGATGGCTCCTTTCT
>CAMWMK010000031.1 GCA_947175295.1 uncultured Porphyromonadaceae bacterium | reverse complement strand
TCTAAGCAAAAACCGTGCCAACATATGTACATTAATTTTTAGTTACTACTTATTAAAATAATATCATAATTCGGAATGCAGAAATTATCCTTATGTCTAACTATCAAATAATCAGAGAGATGAAAGAGAATAGAGAGATTCACTTCGAGGGAAAGACCGTAAACGGATTCGGGATGTTGGGACTGATCCTTATGATTCCGGTGATAATCGCGTTGTTTTTCATCGGGCTGCCAGAGGAGATGTGGTGGATTCCGGGAGTGCTTACGGCATTGGGCCTTATCGGGATGGTGCTTTTGCTGTGTGGATTTTTCGTGCTCCAGCCCAATCAGGCAATGGTGATGATCTTCTTCGGAAAATACCGCGGCACGTTCAGAAACACAGGTTTCTATTGGACAAATCCCTTCATGACAAAGAAGAAGATATCGCTTCGAATCCGCAATATGGACATCGCGCCCATCAAGGTCAACGATAAGGTGGGCAATCCGGTAATGATCGGTATGGTATTGGTATGGAAAGTGAAAGACACTTATCGTGCGGTGTTTGATGTCGATTCCGGTTCAACGTCGTTTATAAACGTTACGAACAGTGGCGTTACAGCCGGACAGACAGGCTCCATAGCCAACGCTCTTGATGCATTCGTCAATATCCAGAGCGACGCTGCGCTTCGAGAAGTGACGGGCAAATATGCCTACGACGAGGAAAGCGGGCGCCATGAGGAAATCACGCTCCGAAGCGACGGCCATGAGATCAACGAGCAGCTTGAGCAGAAGCTCAACGAGCGCCTCGCGATGGCGGGAATAGAAGTGGTGGAAGCCCGACTCAACTATCTGGCATATGCGCCTGAGATAGCAGCAGTGATGCTTCGTCGCCAGCAGGCTTCGGCCATTATCTCAGCAAGGGAAAAGATTGTGGAAGGAGCGGTCAGCATGGTTAAGATGGCGCTCGACCAACTCAGCGAGGAGCAGATAGTGGAGCTCGACGAGGAAAGGAAGGCGGCCATGGTGAGCAACCTGCTTGTAGTGCTCTGCGCCGACGAGCCCGCCCAGCCTGTGCTGAACACGGGGACCTTGTATCAATAATCATAATGGCTAAGCAGGCAAACAAGGGATTTCTTCTGAGGCTTGATCCGGAGATGATGGAGCAGGTGGAGAAGTGGGCCGCGCAGGAGTTCCGGTCGGTCAACGGACAGATACAGTGGATCATCGCCGAATCGCTCAGAAGACACGGACGCACGAAAAGCAATGAATCATAGAACCATCTGGTAGGTTTCGGTGTATTAAAGTAGTGAGCCCAAGACCGCGGGCGCATCAACAGTGCGACAATAGTAATAAACTTAAAACTTAAACCATATGATTCTATTAGCGGAAAACCAAGGAACCATTGCCAAAGTGATAGAGATGTTTAAAAACATCTCTTTCCAAGACGCCATGTCGAAACTGGCCAACATGCTCGTGAGCTTCGGCTTCAAGCTCGTGATTGCTATTGTAGTCTTCTATATCGGACGATTCATCATCCGGAAGATAAATCAGTTGCTTACGAATGTATTCGATAAGAGACACGTCGATCTCTCGCTGAAGACATTCATGCTCAGCTTCACGAAGATATTGCTCTATTTCATCCTTGTGGTGACCATTATAGGCATCCTGGGCATAGAGACGAGTTCATTCCTTGCCCTCTTCGCTTCGGCCGGCGTCGCTATCGGTATGGCGCTGAGCGGAACGCTCCAGAACTTCGCGGGAGGAGTGCTGATATTGATACTCAAGCCTTATAAGGTAGGCGACTACATAGAGGCTCAGGGTTTCGCAGGCACAGTGAAGGAGGTGCTTATGTTCAATACCGTCATCACCACACCCGACAACAAGACCATAATGATCCCCAACGGAGTGCTCTCCACGGGCAGCATCAACAACTATTCGGTGCAGCCGATGAGAAGGGTAGACTGGTCGCTTTCGATTCAGTATGGCGATGACTTCGAGACGGCATCTGCCGCGATCAAGGAAATCCTGAATTCCGACGGGCGAGTGGTGAAGGATGATCCGAGTCAGGCTGTATTCGTAGGGCTTAAGGAACTCGGCGACAGCGCTCTGATTCTGACGATAAGGGCCTGGTGTCATAGCGCCGACTACTGGGGGCTTTATTTCGACATAACGCAGCGGATGTATGCCGAACTGCCGCAGAAGGGGGTTCACTTCCCGTTCCCGCAGTTGGATGTGCACCTTGTGAATAATGCATGATTAGCTACTAAGTCAAGTCATAATTCATAATTTGAGAGCCTCGACCGATGTATGGCCGAGGCTCTTTTAAGTGTATGATGGTTTGATTCGTTTGCCGCAAGCTATTTCATGAGTGCGAGGAGATCGGAGCCGTAGGCAGCTGCTTTCATGCGTCCGATGCCGGGAATGGCGAGGAGGTCTTCTTCGGTCTGCGGACGTTCGTTGGCGAGAAATACGAGTGTCTTGTTGCCAAGCACCACATAAGCTGGAACGTCTTCCTCCTCGGCTTTCTTCCTGCGCCATTTGACGAGTTTCTGATACAGTTCCGGATCATCTATGTCGGCGTTGGAGAGGGACTCCTTCGCCTTTGAATCGGGTTTCACCCATTGCGGGTCGGTCATCGACACCTCCCTCTTGATCTTCATGAAATCCTTGGGAGCGAGTCTTTTCTTAAGGGTTGCCTGGAAAAGGGCATACTTGAGATTGACTTCAAGCTCCACGACAGACATAGCCTCCTCAAACTTCTTCCGGGCCTCCTTGCTGTCGATCTCCTGCGGAAGGCTCCGGAGAAAATCGACGATGGGGTCAAGCTGATCGGTGAAATATGATGCGGCAGCCTTTAGACGGTCGTAGATGGCTGGGGAAGAGGCGCCCTGAGCCGCCATCCGGCGGAGCTGTTGCTGAAAGCGAAGCGAAACATCGTAGATATCCTTGAACGCATTAGCCAGCATCTCGCCGAACTCAGCGGTAGCCTTCGGGAAGGCTGAGGCATGGCTTATCTGGATGGTGCGGTGGAGTGAGTCCAAAGCGTTGCGTACTCCGGTAAGGTCGGGAATCTCAAGGTCAAGCCGTAGCGCGAACTCCACCTGAAGCCCATCCACTCGTTTTCCGTCAGCTTCGTTGGCGCTGCATTCGTGCTCAAACATGGCTACGGTATGGTCGGAAATAATGGAGGAGTGGGAGAGCGGGCTTTCAAGCACAAGCCCCTTGAGCGAACGGCAGCGGCTTAGGGCCACATAGGTCTGGCCATGGGCAAAAGCATCCGAGGCGTTGATGATGGCTTTGTCGAACGTCAGGCCCTGACTCTTATGTATCGTGATGGCCCATGCCGCACGGAGAGGGACCTGGGTGAAACGCCCTACGACCTTCTCCTTCATTTCCTTCGACTTCTCATCTACGGTATAGGCCATATTCTCCCAGGTCTCGGTAGCCACCTCAATGGGCGGGGTGCCGTCGCCGAGGGTCACGGATATCTTCCCGTCGCCGGAGATGCTCCTTATGCGGCCGATGGTGCCGTTGTAGTAGCGGTGTTCCTGTGAATCGTTTTTCAGAAACATCACCTGTGCCCCTTCCTTAAGAACGAGTTCTGCCTCCGCAGGGTAGATAAGTTCAGGGAAATCACCTTCTATCTGAGCCTTGAAGACGTGTTTCCTCGCCTTCAAAGCGGCCATATGATGCTCATTGACGCGCTGCGCCTGATGGTTGTGGGTCATCAGCCGGATATACCGCTCTTCATCCTTGGGGTCGAAGCCCGGTATATATCGCGCATTGAGTTTTCGGAGCACAGATGAATCTACGCGGTTCTCGCGTATGGCATTGAGGATATCGAGGAAATCGGCATCCTTCTGGCGGTACACCTTGGTGAGCTCTATGGTCTCGAATGGAGTCTCACGCAGCAGTAGGCTGTCGAAGAAATAGGGTGAGTGATAGTGCTCGCTCAGCATGCGCCATTCATCTTCGCGCACCACGGGCGGAAGCTGTTGGATGTCGCCTATCATCACGAGCTGCACGCCGCCCATCGGAAGGGCCGCGTTGCGGTAGCGGCGGAGTTTCGCGTCGATGGCGTCGAGTATGTCGGCGCGCACCATGCTTATCTCATCTATCACGATGGTGTCGATGCTCCGTAGAATCTTGATCTTCTGCTTCGAGTATTTGCTGAAACGCGAATTTCCCCCAGCCTGTCCTATTCCCGGGATAAATGGGGAGAAGGAAAGCTGGAAGAAACTATGGATCGTCATGCCCCCTGCATTGAGGGCCGCGATTCCGGTAGGAGCGAGCACCGCGATGTTCTTGGAGCTTTCCTCCTTTAGTCGCTTGAGGAAAGTGGTCTTTCCGGTGCCGGCCTTTCCCGTTATGAACACGTTGGCGCCCGTGTCTTCCACGAGGCGCCATGCGAGGTCTAATTTTTCATTCGTCATGTGTCGGTAGCTTTCAGTCCTGAGTATTGGGCATAAGACTCAAGACTTTAATCTGTAATATATTGTCTTTAATTAGTAGCTGGTCAAATTAAATGTATAGTATCACAAAAATGTCTTCGACTGAGTTTCAGCGACAAACAATTATGCATTATGCATTGTGAATTATGCATTACTACTTAGATTTTAATGGCGCACTACGTCGCGCCAATAGCCTGAACGCACATTCATCTCCTTATATGGCGAACGCGGACCGGAGAAGAAGACCCTGTCGGCGGCTTCGCCGTCGGGGCTGTATTGCGCCTTTGTGCCGACGGAGTCGGTGAATTCAAAGTTGCGGTAGCCGGCTGAACCTTCCGTCTGCAGCGAACCGAGGAGGAACATGGATGGTTTTCCGGAGACGTCGACAGTGTTGTCGAAAGCCATCATCCTGTATTTTTCGCCTTTGGAGTCAATGCGGATCACCGAGCGTCCGTCGGTCTGGATCAGTGTCATAACGGGTGTCCATCCTTCACGGTAGGCGGGAGCAAGGGTCTTGAGTTCCTCCCGGGCGAGCATGTTCTGCAGTCCGGACTCGGCCGCCGACTGATAGTCGATGAACTGTACTCCCTCGTCAAACCAGATGGGGCGGTCGTCGCCCATGCTCCATCCTCTCCATCCGTAGCTTTCCCAGTCGCCGACCTTTCCCTTCTTCATTTTCTCACGAAGCGGAGCATCCACAAGAATCGGGAAATAGTCGACCATCGATAGGGAGTCTTCTATATCCTTAAGCGGATATGGGCGAACGATGGGATAGACGCAGAGGGAAGCGAATCCCGCTGCATCGCCGTCGGCGAGGGCACGCATCAATCGGTCAAGCTCCTTGTCGGGGCGGGGGTCGCCGAGAGAAGACTGCGCCGACTCCTTGCTTGCGTTCGCATTATGGCAAGATGCGAGGGAGAGGGAGGTGAATATGGCAGCCGTAGCTGCAAAAAGCGTTATGATTGCCTTTCTATTGATCAATCCTTTCATTTCAATATTGATATTATACGTTCATAAAAAATCGTTATTCCGCCTCTGAGTCTTCCTTGAGACGGGCTGCGTCTTTAGCTCCGGAATCCTGGCTGTGCCCGGCATTATTGATGGAGTCGGCCTTCTGAGAGGCATCCTCAAGCGCCACTGCGGAAGCTTCGATATGCTGCACTTCTTCCTCCACTTCATTGATGAGCGTAGAGGGATCCTTCACAAATAGGGTGGCGAGCTCCTCCTGACGTCGGCGCTTAAGCTGAGAGAGCTGCTTCCCCCGGTAGCGGCAGTGGGCAAGATAAGAGGCCTCGATGTCGCGGTTGCCGGCCTTCAGTTTGGAAAGCACGCTCGACTTCGCTACTACTCCCGGTCCGCAATTGTAGGCAAGGGCCGCCAGCAGGAGGCTGTCGGCTCCGAATTCACGGTATTTCGCGCAGAGTTTCGCGTAGTCCTTACGTGCCAGAGCGTCGGCTTCTGCTTCAGATAGTTTCTTACCTCGGGTGAACTTTTCGCCCGGCATAACTTTATGGCCATATCCAACGAAAGGCCAGTGACTTGGCCCGCTGATGCCTTCATATTTCTTAATGATGGCTATGGCGTCTTCAAACGTAGGAGCCTTGCGCGGCTGGGTATCTGTCTGCGTGACGGCGAATCCCAGACCGAGACCTACGACGAAGATCAATATCAATAACGGTAGTTTTTTCATTAATATTCTGTTTACGTAGCTTTTTCCATAGATATTTAAATGGATAAGTAGCTGTTCAGATTAAACGCATATCAGTCGCTCTGACATTTGAATAGCTACTTAAGCCAATTGTTTTCTTATAAAACGCGTAAAACTTCATAAAGTTGGACAGAACAAAAAGCGGAGGTAAGTTTGTTATATAGATGAAGACACCGCTCCGCAAAAGGAACAAAGCGATGGAAATGACAAAACGTATAAACTTAACTTTATAGAAAAAAAAGATGAATAAACAGCAGTTTAAGAAAGCCGTAGAGGCTGTAGGCGCATCCATGTGCGACGAAATGATGACAGTATACTATAATGTGGAAGGCGCAGACCGCGAGAAGATCTCCGTAGCTGTGGCCAAGGTGCTCGGCGCTACCGGAGCGGCCAAGGCTAACGCCAACCGCTTCTTCGATCGTGGCCGCAAGGGCTTCGCCAATCCGGAGGAATACAAGCAGGCTAAGGCTGAATTCTTTAAGAAGCTTTTCGAGAAGATCCGCAAGGACTTCAACGAAGAGATCTCGGCTGCCCTGAAGCTATTCAATGAGGCTGTGCCCCAGTCCGTAAAGGAAGCAAATAAGGCAGTCTGAAGTCATGAATATCTGGAGACTCGCATTGAAGCTGACCGGCTGGACCTTCGACATAACAGTCCCGGTCTACGATAAATGCGTAATATGCGTGGCTCCGCACACGTCAAACTGGGATTTCCTTCTCGGGTTGGCGGCCTATCAATCGGTGGGGAGGAAAGCCAATTTTCTTATGAAGAGCTTTTGGTTTTTCTTCCCATTGAAATATCTGCTGCGCCACTTCGGTGGCATACCGGTAGAGCGTTCGAAAGGCAAGTCGAAGGGGTCGCTTACGGAGAGGGTGGTCAGGCTGTTTGAGACCGAGCCTTACGTCAATCTGGCTGTCACGCCGGAGGGTACGAGGAGTGCGGTAGACAAATGGAAGACCGGATTCCTCTATATAGCATACGGAGCCGAAGTGCCGATACTCTTGGGAGTGATCGACTACAGCAGGAAACACATACAGATATCGCAGACCTATCAGCCTACGGGAGATGTGGATGCCGACATGAAGGCCATAAGGGATTATTATTCCGGATGGAAGCATGCGGCGCGCTATCCCGATAAATTCATACCCTGACAATGATGAAAGACCTTAAAGTATGCCTCTATCCGCAGGAGATAGTATGGGGCGAAAAAGAGCGTAACTTCGCAAGTCTTGAGGATGCCCTCGGGCGAATGCATCCGGCTACCGATCTCATGATTATTCCCGAGACATTTTCCACCGGTTGCCCGTATGGCGACAAGGATAGCCTGCGGGAACTCGCCGAGCGCAATTCGGGAGAGACCGTAGAGCGCCTGAAGCAGCTTGCTCGCCGCTACCGGGTGGCGATAGCCGGAAGTTTTCTGGCCGATACGGGAGGGCTGCTTGGCAACAGGGCATTCTTCATCGAGCCTAACGGCGAGGAATATTTCGCTGATAAAAAGCATCTCTTCACCATGGCTGGCGAAGACAAGCTCCTTTCTCCGGGCGAAAGGCGCCTCAAGGTGAGATACCGCGGCTGGGAGATAGCCATGATAGTGTGCTACGACGTGAGGTTTCCGGTTTGGTGCCGCAACGTCAACAACGAGTACGACCTTCTGATAGCGGTAGCTAACTGGCCAAAGGCGAGGGTAGAGGCATGGAAGAAACTCCTGATGGCGCGTGCCATTGAGAACGAGGCGTATGTCTGCGGGGTCGACTGCAAGGGCAAGGATGTGAAGGATATAGAGTATGACGGCTCTTCAATGGCCATTGACTTCAAGGGCAACGACATCTCGGTCGCGGATCCCGACGGCGGAGACCTTGTGTATGCCACGCTTTCACTCGACAGGCTCAACAGCTTCCGCGATAAATTCCCTGCCTACAGGGATGCCGACTCCTTCCGGATTATGGCTGACAAATAACGCCTGCAAATTCGCTTGCTGACGTGTTTTATATCGGAGGTGCGAAATGCGGTGCCTTGTTTGGAGAGGCGGTTGTCACCCACCATAAGCATCTGCTTCCACGCTTTATGTCGTTGACGAAGCTTCATGGTGTTTTGCTTGCTAAGGGCAGGCTCTTGGGTGTGCAGTTTCTCGCTCTTTTCAAGGATGATCTCTACATTCGTATAGGGAGGCATGCTGATCGTCTTGCAGGGATGCTGTCATGTCATTGCTTCGTTTGTGCCTAGGTCGGCAAAAATAAAGTCACAGGTCACGCTATGTCGGTTTTGAAAAAACTATTGACTTATATGATTCTTGTCTCTTTTTCGTGGGACAATGCAACCTCACAATCTAAATCACCGGTAGTTCAATTTAATAATGTAAATATGGAAACATCGAATTATCCGAACCGAGACTATCTTTTCATCATGAATCACGATGATGGAAGTGTCGCCCTAAGCTTCAACATTGAGGATGATGATATTCTTGCCCTTGGAGAGGAAATGAACGAAGTGTGGGAAGAGGCATACATGAACGGCTATAACTGGGAAGCGTTTCTGAATTATTATCTTGCCGTGAACGCTCCGGAGATTCTTGAAGATATGGAAACGGATTCGGAAGCCGGCAGTTATGTAGCCTACTATGAGGATGGTGCGGCAAACGAGGGGAAAGTAAAACGCCTCGCCGATATAATCGTTTCTCTTGTTGAAAACAAGGAGGAGATTTTCAAGATATTCCGCGAGAAAGGCAACGAAATAGAATGGGATTAGTCTTTCTTTAGAAACTCAAAATCGGATGCAAAAGTTCCGATAATCCCTTCCTTAAACAGAAGAGGTTTCAAAAGTTTTCTGTGAATTCTTGCTAACTCATCTCTGCATGAAATAAAATCTTCTTCTAATGTCACTGAAATAAGCCATGATGCGAAATTGCCCGGAGGGCAATCATCATGTTAACCCCCGATGAAATCGGGGGAATATGCAATCCCCAGTATCATCCCTCAGTTCCGTGCGTTGATCAATCTTTGCGGTTTCGATTGGCAGGAGCCGATCATCAGTTTCGGCATGATGCTCCTTAATCTAGACGATAAGGAAGCCGCCGATCGCTTCTATGCCGAAGCAAATGACCATGCAAAGCGACTGCAGCAGGATGTCGGTTAATTGAGTCCAACGCCTATGCTGCTTTACATTTTTATTATCGATAGTTAAAAACGAGTCCAACCCTATGGGAAGGACTCGTTTCCCATTAAATTACCCGTTTTCGTTGGGTTCTCTTAGGCTTTTCTCATAATCAGCGTTAGTGTTAAGTCCGGCCTTGCGGGCCTGTGAATGCTGATAGGAGCGTGGTATTCGGTATGTGCGTCCGTTCTTGAGAAGATAACTGCCCGTCTGATGGAAACAGAAGGGTATGTTTGCGTCCAAGCACTGACTGCGAATGTCAAGAACCCAGTCGAAATCGAGCGTACGCGCATATTTACCGGATTCTCCTCCGATCGATACCTCCTCTATGAGATCGCGATTCAGATATGGCCGTAAGTCTACTCATAGCAATGTCGGCATCCCTCGCTGATCTTATGGCATCCATGCCAAGGATTCCAAGACACCATAGAAGCCTGCCTGCTATTGGATTCTGATTTATATGTTTCCTTTTTCATTCCAATTACTTTGAGATATTTCACAGATTGCTTTTGATGTCAATATGCTGTAGCAATGTCGGAATAAGACATACTTGACAAAGATACAATAAAAATTCGGATTATGCCGAATCTTTCGAAGATAAAAAAGTTTTTTCGGAAAATTGCCATGATAGAGATTGTAGACTCGATTTTGTACAAGCTAAACCTGGATCGTGAAAGTTTTAATGGTATTAGTGAAAGCTTATATTCAAGATTTTTTATTAATTTTGTAGGGTGAAATTGAACAAGGAATAAAGTTAAATTAGATTATGAAAAGACCTTATATTATCTGCCATATGATGCAGTCGGTAGACGGGCGTGTGGCCTGCGACATGGTAGACAAAATCAGTGGCGACGAGTATTATGACGCACTCGAATCTCTCGACTGCCCATCGCGTGTGGAAGGAAAACATTCCTGCCAGATTCACTATTGCGGATTCGAGGAGTTCAAGCCTACTCGACCCGGAAGTGTAGGAGAGGAGATATGGCATGTAGCCAACAAAGCGAAGGGATACGATATTTCCGTCGACACCAAGGGTGTGCTTCTTTGGGATGACACCGACAATACCGACCGTCTCTGCATAGTCAGCGAACAGGCCTCACCTGAATATCTTGAATATCTGGTTGGAAAAGGAATCTCCTATATTGCGGTCGGCAAGGACAGAATGGACCTTGACAGGGCGATGGAGATTCTGCGTGAGGAATTCGGAGTGGAGCGGCTTGCCGTCGTAGGCGGAGGAAAGATCAACGGTGCATTCCTTTCAGCCGGACTGATTGATGAACTGAGTGCCATGATAGCTCCAGGCATCGACGGAAGGATAGGGCAGCCTGCCCTCTTCGACGGAATAAGCGACTGCGAAGACTATCTGCCTGTCAGGCTCAGATTCAAGACAGTGAAAGCCATGCCCAACGGAGTGATATGGGCAAGATATGATGTCGAAAAATAAGAAGTATAAAATAAGGTTATGAATATATCTCAGCTTGTCGGTATCCTTCATGTCAAAAGGTGTTCATGTGTCATCTACAGTCATGGAAAAATCACATTATGCCATGAGAGAGGAGTAAAGGATCTGTTCAGAATACTGAAAACTGATCCTGACCTTCTTGACTGTGCAATGATTGCAGACAAGATCATAGGAAAGGGGGCTGCCGCCCTCATGATCTTAGGACGTGTCAAGGCGGTTTATGCAGATGTCATAAGCCGCCCGGCACTTGAACTTCTTTCGACGGCTGATGTCAGTGTTGATTACAGTGAGTGTGTTCCTAACATCATAAACCGTGACCGCACAGGAATCTGTCCGGTGGAGACTCTGTGTCTGGATTGCAGCTCGGCTGAGGAATGTCTTCCTTTGATTGAAAAGTTCATAAGTCAAATGAATCCGTTCTGCAGCACAGCTGGCATAGCGGTGTCTCACCTGAAGAAAAGGAAGATGTTGCCCTCCTGATAGCCTCCACCATATTCCGCAAGGAGACACTTGTGATGCATCTAAACCATAAAAATGTAATTGGTAATATTCAGAATTGAAGTTGTATTCATAACTGGGGCACGCTATCCTACGGTAATAATCGGCTGACCGAAGAATGAGGACAGCATGGCAAGTGTTGAGATAGTGAAGTTATGTTCCCCACTCAACCAACGGGTAATTTCACTCGGACGTTTGCCTATGGCATCGGCAAGCTGTTTCTTTGACAGTCCTTTTTCCTGCATCAGAAAGTCAAGTCTGTTGGAAATCTGAAATGAAAGCCGAGCCTCAGCCTTTTCTTCAGGTGTGATTTCTCCTAATAGCTCCCGTAAAGAAGTCTTTGCCCTTTTCATATCTTAAAAGTCTTATCTGTTTCAATCTCGTTTTCAGTGATGATCACACTCCCGTCTGCTACACCCTCCTTAAGCAGTTCCTCAAAACGCTGCAATGTCAGGACATATCCACTTAATGCGTCATCTTCATCATAGGTGCGTGTTTTCTTCTGACCTCCGTTGCCGAGTATTAGGATTCTATCCGACAGACGTAAACCATATAGACGGAGTTTGGATCTCAATGTAGGTAACGCAACAACGGCATCCTTCATCTTACCTTCGGGGCGGAAATATCTTTCCAACGCACCGAAATCAAGAATCTGATCAATAAATTTGGCGATGATACGGAAATCCTTGTTCAATTCACCGTCAGCCTGAAATTTTGCGACGAATTTCTCAAACTCGTTCAAGTCATCGGAAAGGAACTGTATCGTATATACGGTACAGTTCTCTGTCTGATCCAAAAGTAGTAGCTCAACTTCACTCATAATGTCTTGTTTTCTTTTATAACGCAAATGTACGATAATTATTTCACATAAATGTGTAATCCTCACAAATCTAACGAAATCTGCCCTTAGTTTCAGCAACCGAACAGTAATAGGGCGATTAATTGAGACTTGGGAACAATTACCCAATATCCCATTTAGCTAAGTCTGAATATCAGACAATTCGGGGTCCTGGGCTCAAATTCATGGTGGATTAAGAGTCTGCTCCTCGTTCCGTCTGTCGCCTATGTAGCTGTAATCGCATTCACGCTTATAGTTAAGGACACAATACAGGGAATGCTCAACCTTCTGTTTTGGCTTACCTTGTGTGTAGTGATTCCTACGTTGCTCTTTACCCTGTTGTCTCTTATTGGAAAAGGCGTAGGTCTTGTCTTTCCGTCCGTGGTGAGGATCGTAAATTACTTTGCATTGTCGCTTTCTTTAGTATGGATCGGTATTTCACTGTATGGGATACTGTTCGGATGGAAAAAGGTATCGGTGGATCGCATTACGGTCTCATCCGACAGAATTCCGAAATCTTTCAATGACTATAAGATAGTACAGCTATCCGATTTCCATATTGGGACGTACGCATCCGCTCATGAAGACTTGTTCCCATGACGCAATACTGATATCTCCGGTATCCTCTCCTTCTGAACCGATCAAAAGGCTTCTCGAATCAGTGCGATTATTGTGTTGTCGCATGAACCAAAAAGGGGAGGAGTGTGTTTAAATATCGTAAAAACAATAAAAGAAACTTAGTCTTAAGTATAGAGCCTTAAGTTTTATGGCTTGAGTCTTAAGAATAAGGAAACATTAATCTTAAATATTAAAATTATGGAAACATTTGAAGAAATAATCCAATCTCCGACCCCGGTCCTCGTGGACTTTTTCGCAACCTGGTGTGGCCCTTGCCGCATGATGCATCCCATCCTTGAGGAGCTTCATGAAAAGATGGGCGATAAGGTGCGCATCATCAAGATCGATATCGACAAAAACGAGCAGTTGGCTGCCAAGTATGTAGTGCAGTCAGTGCCGACGCTGATGATCTTCAAGAACAACAAGCTTGAATGGCGTGGCGCAGGCGTACACTCCGCCGCCGACCTTGAGAGACTGCTTGAGGCATACCTTTGAATCAATGCATAATGCAAAATGCATAATAAAGGATTGATATAAAAACTGGTATAATAATAAAAATCCCGGACCTGAAAAGGTTCGGGATTTTTATTTAAGTACCTGCTCAAATTAAATGTTATAGTATCATCAAAATATTTTCAGCGACAAATAATTATGCATTATGACTTGCTTTAGCTTTAGCGTAGCTAATTGTGCATTATGAATTGTGCATTATGCATTATTTGAATGAGTCGGGAAGGTCGTTTTCGTAGAGCACTGTGTCGCCTGCGGCGAGGATCTTTGCCAGCAATGTCTGTGAGTCGGCGAATGAATCCACTATGTGGAGGTTCTTTTCGTCGAAGTCGGTGGAGCGGATGCCGTCTACAAGCGCATTGCGGTTGTAGGCTCCCACTATCACCGCTACATCTACGCTTTCGCCTATATAGCGTCCGAGTTCACGGTTGAGGTTTTCCTGCTCATCGCCAAGCTCGATCATGCCCGGGGTCACGATGATCCGTTTTCCGCTCTTGAACTGCGAGAGCACATCTACCGCCATCCGCGAACCTGCGGGATTGGAATTGAAAGCATCGTCGATTATCGTCACTCCGCCCGGAGTGCGCTTCACATTGAGCCGGTGCTCCACCTGGTCGATCGAGTCTACGGCGCGACGTATCTCATCCGGCGTAAGGCCAAGACGCAGCGCTATGATTACGGCCGCCACAAGGTTGGAGATATTGCATTCCCCTACAAGGCGGGTATGGAGATCGAGGCGGCTGCCGTCTTTTCCCTCCACTGTGAAGGAAGTGCCATCGGGCGAATACCTTATGTCGGTGGCTATGAAATCGCAACCTTCCGGATTGGATACTCCATATCGGGCTACTTCCACATTGCCTACTGGGCGGTTGGCACACCATTCGAAATCATTGTTGATGACTCCGAAGCCGTCGGCTGGAAGAGCGTCGATAAGCTCGAACTTTGTCTTCTGCACGTTCTCAAGCGACTTGAACGACTCAAGATGCATCGGCCCTACAGCGGTCACTATGCCCATCTGCGGATGTACCATATCGCATATCTCCTTGATGTCGCCGAGCTGCTTCGCTCCCATCTCGCAGATGAAGACCTCGTTGTAGGGCTTCATCATCTCGCGCACTGTGCGGATCACACCCATCGGAGTGTTGTAGCTGCCGGGAGTCATGAGTACGTCGAATCGCTCCGAGAGGATGCGCTGCAGATAGTGCTTGGTGGATGTCTTGCCGTAGCTTCCGGTGATGCCGATGATCTTAAGGTCCGGCATGCTTTGGAGAATGGCAACGGCCTCGTTGCGGTATTTCGCATTGATCGAAGCCTCTACGGGTTTCAGTATCCAGACCGCGGCGATCGCTATGGCCCAGGAGAAGATACAGAGCACCAGTATGGTGCCGAGGCTTACCTGGCCTCCCGAATAATAGAGGAAGGCATCGCTGCCTCCCTGGCCCACAGTGAGGATTACCGCGAGGGCAACGGCAAGGGCGATGGCGGCGCATACTCCGTAGATGCGTTTCACGCGTGGAGTGAATACGAGGGGTTTCTTGAATTTACTGCGGAGCATCACCACTGCCTGTCCGCAGCATACGGCAGCTACCATGATAGCGTTGAGGGCCGGAGTGAGCAGAGTGGAGAAAAGGAGGAAAAGCACACCTACATTCACCAGGCGTGAAGCCGAGGAGATATCGCCCGAGCGGTTGAGCCATTTCCAATAGCGGTCGATGCGGTAGCTGTTTTGCTGCAGCATGTGGATGTCATGCTTGAAATTGAGCAGCATGTAGAGTCCGCAGACCACGTAGATTATTATTGAGAAAGCGTTCACTTTTAAGGGTTAAGGGTTAAGGGTTAAGGGATTGAGGGTTAGATGTTGAAGAAGGAGGCGACGGCGGCGCGGAAGCCGAAGGGGTTGTCGAGGAAGGAGTAGTGGCCGCATCCGGGGAAGGATACGAGGCCGGCATTCGGAATGAGCCGCTTCATCGTGATGGCGTCTGAGAGGGGAGTGGCCGTGTCGTCTTCTCCCCAGATGAGGAGGGTGGGGGCCTTTATGGCGGGCATCACATGCTTGAGGTCTTCATTCACGCAGCGGCTCATCACGGCCCGCATGCGCGGGGAAGAGCTCCGGTAATCGGCCGAGCCCTTTTTCGCCCTCATCTTCTCTACTGCCTCCATTCCCTTCTTCTTGCCGAGCACCAGCATAAGCAGATTCTTCATGGCCTTGAAGGTATAGACCTTGCGGTAGTAGTTGAATCCACGCTTCGGTTTTATGCCGGCGGCGTCTACGAGAAGCACTTTGTCTACGTCGCCACGCGAGCTTAGAAGCAGACTGATGCGGCCTCCGAAGGAATGGCCTACGAGTGATGGACGCACGAGTCCGAGCCGGGAGATGAATTTCTCCATCATCGCCGTAAACTCCTCCACGCCCCATACGTCAGGAGGCTCGGAACTGCTGCCGTGGCCCGGAAGGTCGACGTTGAGCACCCGCATCTTACCCTTGAAGATATTCTCTATTGAGGCCACCGTATCCATATTGCATCCCCAGCCGTGCATGATGACGACCGGCCTCAGCGTTTCCTCGCCCGAATCGCGATAGTGGAGGCTGACGCCGTCGATTTCTATGGTCTTGTCCATAAGGGTCATTTAAGGAAACGTTTTGTGAGGTCGCCATACTGGTCGATGCGGCGGTCGCGGAGGAATGGCCACCATTGGCGCACGTTTTCGGAGCGGTGCAGGTCGATATCCACCACTTCCTCTACCGAACGGTCTTCCGGAGCCTCGAAGAGGAATTCTCCCTGCGGTCCGGCCACGAAGCTGGAGCCCCAGAAATCGATGCCGGATGTGGCTCCGGAGAGGTCTTCTTCAAATCCTACGCGGTTGACGCTTACCACCGGAATGCCGTTGGCTACAGCATGGCCGCGCTGCACTGTGATCCACGCGTCGCGCTGGCGGCGCTTCTCATCTTCCGGATCGTCGGGATTCCATCCTATGGCGGTAGGATAGATCAGCATGTCGGCTCCGTCGAGCGCCATGAGGCGTGCGGCTTCGGGATACCACTGATCCCAGCAGACAAGGACGCCGAGGCGTCCTACGGAAGTGTCGATGGGGTGGAATCCGAGGTCGCCGGGGGTGAAATAGAATTTCTCGTAGAATCCGGGATCATCCGGTATGTGCATCTTGCGGTAGGTCCCCGCTACGGAACCGTCTGATTCAAACACTACGGCTGTATTGTGGTAGAGGCCTGGAGCACGGCGTTCGAAACCGCTCGCCACGAGCACCACTCCGTTTTCGCGGGCAGCCTCCGAGTAGACATCGAAGAACTCGCCGGGATACGGCTCGGCATAGTGGAAATTCTCCACATCTTCACACTGGCAGAAATAGAGGGAGTCATGAAGCTCGGAGAGCACTACGAGCTGGGCCCCTTCTTCGGCGAGCGAACGTATCGCCGCCAGATTGCGCGAGCGGTTTTTCGCTACGTCTTCCGTAAACGAATGCTGTACGATTCCGACTTTAAGTGTATCTTGCATATTATCGAGTAGGTTTAGAGGTTAATGATTCCGGCCGGTATCTGCATCGTAGCGCAGTGCAGGGAGCCGTGCTGGCGGAGGAGAGTGCGGCAGTCGACTCCGACCACTTTATGGCCCGGGAAGGCGATTTGAATGGAGCGCATGGCGAGTTCATCCTTGTCGGGCTGCGCATAAGTGGGCATGAATATGACTCCGTTGGCCACGAGATAGTTGGCGTATGTGGCCGGAAGCCGTTGGCCATCGGGGTCAAGCACCGGATCAGGCAGCGGCAGCTCCACGAGATTGTAGGGATTGCCTTCGGCCGTGCGGAAGAGTGTGAGCTGGGCGCGCATCGCAAGCAGCGATTCAAACTGTGGGTCGTCGAAATTGCGCGTGCCGGTGAAGACGATGGTGTCGTCGGGCGCGAGGCGCGCGAGGGTATCTATATGTGAGTCGGTGTCGTCGCCTTCGAGCGCTCCGTGGTCGAGCCAGAGCACATGGTCGGCGCCGAGGCGCTCGAGAAGCTCGCGGTTGAGCTCCGCCTTCGTCTTCCCTCCGTTGCGGTTAGGGCTCTGGAGGCATCGGGAAGTAGTCATCACCGTGCCCTGGCCGTCAGACTCCACCGAACCTCCTTCAAGCACGAAGTCGCGTTCGTTGCGGTAGGCAAGGGGAGCGATGATTCCTTTCTCGTTGAGCCGTAGATTGACGAGATTGTCTTTGTCGGCGGCAAACTTCAGGCCCCAGGCATTGAAGCCGAAATCGAGGGCGCGCAGGCGTTCGCCGCGCACTACGGATATCATGCCGTAGTCGCGGGTCCATGTGTCGTTGTAGTCGGTCAGGATATAGCGTATGAGATCCTGGCGGCAATCCTTCATTATCCCGACGGCCTCATCTACGTCGGAGCAAAGGAGGATCACCTTTATGTCTTCGTCGGTGATGGCCTTGACGAGACGGCGGTATTGGTCGATGGCCTCAGGGAGTATGTAGTCCCAGTCGGTGTCTTTATTCGGAAGAGCGAGAAGCACGTATTCTACGGGCTCCCACTCGGGTATGAATCTGATATCTGACATGTCGGATCTGTTTTCAGTTTTTTTATAGTGCAAAAATAATAAAAATAATCCGAGTTATACCCTTAGATTGCGCATTTTTTACTAAATTTGTGGAATAAACAGATACCAGAATATGAAAAAGCATAATACCGCGGAGGAATTCGCACAGGCCAAGGCGGAATGCCGGAGCCTTTTCGAGAAGAAACTGATGGACTACGGTACTTCATGGCGCATCATGCGCCCGATGAGCCTTACGGACCAGATCATGATCAAGGCGATGCGCATACGGAGCATCGAGGAGAAAGGGGTAGCCCTCGTAGACGAGGGGATACGACCGGAATTCATCGGCATAGTCAACTACTGCGTGATGGCGCTCATCCAGCTTGAACTCGGCCCGGGAGAGAACCTTGACGCCGACACCTGCATGCGCCTCTATGATGAAAAACTCAACGGGGCGACGCGCCTTATGGAAAACAAGAACCATGACTACGACGAGGCGTGGAGACACATGAGGGTGAGCAGCTTCACCGACATCATACTTCAGAAACTCATGCGCACCAAGGAGATCGAGGGCCACGACGGTAAGACCATAGTGAGCGAGGGAATCGACGCCAACTATATGGACATGATCAACTACGCCCTCTTCGCCCTAATAAAGACTGATCCCGACAATGCATAGTAAAGACCCGGAGACAGCCTGGAAAGGCAAGGGGAAGGAGGGAGCGGCGAGAAAGACGCCGCTGGGAATAGAGAGAAGGTTTGATAGGTTTGGCGACTGGCTTGACGGCTCCTGGGCCCTGCGAAAGGCCAATCCACTGCTCAGCAAGTATCCGAAGGTGCTGACTGTGCTGACCTGGCTGATGCGCATAGCCGTAGGCAGTGTCTTCATAGTCTCCGGGCTTTCAAAGGGAATCGATCCCTGGGGGACATACTACAAGACGGCGGAATACCTGACCGCTATGCATCTTCCGATAGAGGAATGGGGTAACGCGGTGCTCGCCCTGGCGTTTCTTCTTTTCTCAGCGGAGTTCATTACAGGCGTCTCGCTTTTGCTCGGATGCTACCGGAAGGCTGCGCCGATCATGGCTGCCGTCTTCATGCTCGTCATGCTGCCGCTTACTCTATGGATCGCCATAGCCGATCCCGTGGCCGACTGCGGCTGCTTCGGCGACTTCCTCGTGATCTCCAACTGGGCCACATTCATCAAGAACTGTCTGCTCTCGCTGGCAGTGGTGTGGCTGCTGAAGTTCAATGCCAAGACGAAATGCCTTATCGCTCCCGAAGCGCAGTGGATAGCTACGGTGGGTATGGCGGCGTATATCTTTACGGTAGGATATATCGGCTATTGGCAGCAGCCTACGGTCGACTTCCGCCCCTACAGGGTAGGCACGCGGCTCTTTGCTGAAGAGGAGGAGCCGGAATTCGAACCGGCCTATACCTTCATCTATGAGAAAGACGGAGTTGAGAAGGAGATAGGCGAAGACGATCCCATTCCCGACGAGGCCGAGGGCTGGAAATTCGTAAGGCGTCAGGAAAAGGGATTCGTGGAAAGCGACAGGGCCGCCGGCTCCGGAGCCGCAGAGGTGACGGCCGACTTCCGCGTATGGAGTGAAGACGGCATAGACGACGTCACTGAGTCGCTGAGCGGCTACGACAGGCAGCTGATGCTTCTCGTGCCCGACATCAATTCCCTTTCGATGGCTACCAGCTGGAAGATCAACCGGCTCTACGACATGGCCAAAGACAACGATACGGAGTTTTTCGCGGTAGTGGCCGGGAGCCCTGACGCCATCGGGCAGTGGCGCGACCTCTCGTCGGGGCAATATCCCATCTACACTTCGGAAGACACCTCCATCAAGGAGCTGGCGCGTGGCAATCCGGCTCTGGTCAGCCTCGAAGGCGGACGCATCAAATGGAAATCGGCCTTGAGCGCCCTGGAGCTCGACGATGACGACGATCCCGAACGGGAGACATCGTCGGAGATAACGACATCGCCCATAGGCACAGGGATGACGGGAGAAGAGGCGCTTTGCGACCTAAGCCTGATGCTCATGTCGCTCTTGGGAGCGCTGGTGCTGATTTCGATGCTCAAAGGAAAGTTCTCAGGCCGGAAGGCATGAAAGGAAAGAAAGGCGTGACTGGCATCAGTCGCGCCTTTCCTTTCTTGAAGCATCAATGCGGAGGAGGATGAAGAGGAGTATCGTGAAGCTCCATAGGGCCGATCCTCCATAGGAGAAGAAGGGGAGCGGGATGCCTATGACGGGGCATAGGCCTATGACCATTCCTATATTGATGCATAGATGGAAGATCAGGTAGGAGACCACGCAGTAGGCGTAGACGCGTCCGAAGGGAGTGCGCTGCCGCTCCGCTATGTGGATGATGCGCAGTATCAGCGCAAGAAACGCCAGCAATACCGCACTGGAGCCAAGGAAGCCCTCTTCCTCGCCGATGGTGCAGAATATGAAGTCGGTATGCTGCTCGGGGACGTATTTGAGCTTGGTCTGCGTGCCGTTGAGAAATCCCTTTCCTGTCATGCCTCCCGATCCGATGGCGATCTTCGACTGGTTGACGTTGTAGCCGAAGCCACGGATGTCGTCGACGATGCCGAGCGCCACCTTGATGCGCATCTGCTGATGGGGCTCGAGTACATTGCCGAATACGTAGTTGACCGAAAGAAGGAACACCACGGAGGATGCGGCGAATATAAGCGTCACCACATAGCGCTCTATCTGGTGGCGATACATGGCGATGGACACATAGATGAGGGCTGCGACGATGATGCCGATGAAATACCACAGTCCCGGCACGCTGACGCCGGAGAGTGAGAGGGCCGTCACGATGAGTCCGCTTCCCAGGAAGCCGATGAGGACATTGCGAGAGATGATGGCGTCTTTGCAATAGAAGAGGAGCATGCAGGAGAAGACCGCGATGATCATGCAGAAGACTACGAACTCCCCGACCGGAAGCCCGAGAAGCAGGGGCTCGACATACTTCACGGCCACTACGAAATACGTGATGGCGCATATGGCCGAGAATAGCACCAGGCCGCTCATGCCCTCGCGGTAGAGCACGAAGAAGAGCGAGATATAGACGAGGGCCGACCCGGTCTCATGCTGCAGGAGGATGAGGGCTACCGGAATGAAGATGATGATGAAGGCCCTGCAATAATTGCTTATCTTCTGGTTGAGCACGAAATTGTAGGAATTGAAGAGCTTGGCCAGCGCCAGCGCGGTGGCGAATTTGCCGAACTCCGCAGGCTGGATGCTTACTGGGCCGAGCACGAGCCAGGAGCGGGAGCCCTTGATGTCGGGCGCCACGAAGATGGTGACCACCATTATGAGCAGCACGCAGATATATACGGGGTAGGCGTAGGTCTCGTAGATACGGTAGTCGAAGAGGAGGATGGCGCATCCGATGACGAGCGAAAGCCCTATCCAGAGAAACTGCTTTCCTGAAAACTCATTGAAGTCGAACATCGACGCGCGGTCGAAATCATAGCTTGCCGCGTAGATGCTCACGGCGCCCGCCACGACGAGGATCAGATAAAGGATTATCGTAGGCCAATCGAGCCATCGGAATACCGAGGTGTTGGCATCAATGTTTTTTGACTCCACTTGTAATGATCGTATTAGAGTTGAACATTCTTTCTTCGAGATATTGCCTTTCGGGCGCGATGGAGCCGTTGAGGTATTTCTCAATGATCAGGCTTCCGATAGGCACGCCGTAAGTGGCTCCGAAGCCGGCGTTCTCCACATATACGGCCACGGCTATCTTGGGGTTGCTGAGCGGCGCGAAGCCCATGAAGGCTGAGTGGTCCTTGCCGTGGGGGTTCTGTGCGGTGCCTGTCTTTCCGCATACTTCGAGGCCCGGAAGGTTGGCGAGGCGGCATGTGCCTCCGGTCACTGCCATGCGCATGCCTTCGGCTATCTGCTCGTAGTATTCCTTCTTGATGGAGGGGCGACGCTTCTCGCGGTATTTGGCATCGATTACGGTGTCGGATACTTCCTTTACCACGTGAGGGGTGATAAACCATCCGCGGTTGGCGATGGTGGCGGCGAGGTTGGCGATCTGCAGGGGAGTGGCGAGCACTTCGCCCTGGCCTATGGATACGGAGATGATGGAGTTGGCGCTCCAGTTTCGTCCGCGAAACGACTTGCTGTAGAATTCCGGATTTGGTATGAATCCGCGGCTTTCTGACGGGAGGTCGACTCCGAGGCGATAGCCGTAGCCCATCTCCACCATATAGTTTTTCCACTTCTCAAACTGTGCGGTGGGCGTAGACCCCCGCCTGTCGACGAAGTTCTTGAATCCCCAGCAGAAATAGGCGTTGCAGGAAGTGGCGATGGCCGGCTTGAGCGGGATGGGCGATCCATGGGAGTGGCAGCCTACGCGCAGACCGTTGACGTAGCCGTGATAGCACGGATATGAAGTGGCGGGAGTGATGGTGCCTTCCTGGAGGAATATGAGGCCCTGCGTAGGCTTGAATGTGGAGCCCGGAGGATATGCTCCCTGCAGGGCGCGGTCGTAGAGGGGTTTGTATTTGTCGGCTACGAGCGTCGCATAGTTCTTTCCGCGTCCTGAGCCTACGAGCAGCGAAGGGTCGTAGGTAGGGGATGAGACCATGCAGAGTATCTCGCCGGTCTGGGGCTCGATGGCCACAATGGCGCCGATCTTGCCCTGCATCAGGCGTTCGCCGTATTCCTGGAGGTCCATGTCGATGCCGAGCGTCAGGTCGCGTCCGGCCACCGGGATCACGTCGTGGACTCCATCCTCGTATTTCCCTTTGATGCGTCCCAGGGCGTCCTTCATCAGGATCTCCACGCCCTTCACGCCGCGCAGGAAGGGCTCGTAGCTCTTCTCTACGCCGAGGTCGCCGGTGTAGTCGCCGCTGCGGTAGTAGCGGTCGTTTTCCACGTCTTTGGCGTTGACCTCGCGGATGTTGCCGAGTATGTTGGCCGCGGAGTGGGTGGCATACTCGCGCACATTGCGCTTCTGCACGTAGAAGCCGGGGAAAAGATAAAGCTTTTCCTGAAGGCGTCCGTAGTCTTCCTGCGAGAGGTGAGACATCAGTTTCTGGGGCGTGTAGGCCGAATAGCCCGGATTCTTGCGGGGATTCTTCATGTCTGCCCATTTTTCCATCAGCTCCTCTTTCGAGATATTGAGCACTTCGCAGAGGCCGAGGGTGTCGAATTGGCCGCCGAGGTCTTTCGGGATGAGCATTACGTCGTATTCCGGCTGGTTGAGCACTACGAGGCGTCCGTTGCGGTCGTAGATCAGGCCGCGCGAAGGATAGAGCACCTTCCTGAAGAATGCGTTAGACTCGGCATTCTCTTTGTAGGTGCCGTCGCTGACCTGAAGATTGAACAAGCGGATGAGGAATATTATCACGATGACGGAAATGAAACCGCCGATCACATATTTTCTTTTTTCTAAAGTGTAATCCTTAGCCACGGGGAGATGGATTAGTTTTTATATACGAGAGAGTCAATGGCCAACATAGTAAGGAAAGTGAAGAGTGTGCTCGCTCCGGCCTTTATGAGGATACCTAAGATGTCGGTGAATTCGATAAACTCGACAAAGAATGCAAGGAGGCAGTAGATGGCCGATATGCTGAAAGCGTATTTGCAGAAGTTGAGTATTCCCATCGTGCCGATGCCCGGCGCCATGTTGCGTTTCTGGTCGTCGTGCTGTTCGTAAGCGAAGAAGACGGGGCGTTTGAGAGAAGCGAGCACCGTACAGCAGAGGGCGTTGAGGCCCGGAGTGTCGGAAAGCATGTCTACGGAAAGGCCGAGCAGGAATCCGAGTGTAAGCACGAGGTTGGGCGCGAGGTTGACGGGCAGTTTGACCAGGAAATATATGAATATAAAGCATACGGCGCTGTTGAAGAGCACTATATGGTTCATCAGCAGGGCCTGGAGGAGCACCAGAATCACAAAGAGGAATATGTAGGATATGACGCTTTTATTCATTTCTTCCGAAGGTTAATCATTCATAGGTGCCGATGCTTTTGATCGAGTCGAGTTCCTGCTTCAATGCGTCCTTGATCACGCGCACGGTGCCGAGGGTCTTGAAGTTGGAGGCGAGATGAATCTTAAGCACGAGGAAAGTGTCGTCGGTAGTCTTCACCTTTCCCATGACGGTGCCTATGTCGATGCCTTCAGGGAAAGTGGTAGAGAATCCGCTGGTGACGATGGTGTCGCCGACGTTGAACTTCGCATGCCTCGGGACCTCTTCGAGGAAAGCTACGGAGGGGTCTTCGCCGCGCCAGGTAAGGCTTCCGACAAATGTGGTGCCCTTCACCTTCGCGCTGAAGTGCTGGTTCTGGTTGAGCAGCGAGATGACGCGCGCCGTATGCTTGCCGGTCACGTCGACAATGCCTACTACACCGCTCTGGTCTACCACGCCCATGCCGGGTTTGATGCCGTCGGAGCTTCCCCGGTCGATGGTGAAGTGGTTGCGCGGATGTCGGGTGGAATTGTTGATCACGGAAGCTCCGATGAATCCGAACCTCTTGGCGCGGGGGTCGGGGAGGGTGTCCTGGGCGAGCACCTGGTATTGGCTAAGCTGCTGGCGCAGGTTGAGCACTTCCGATTCGAGGCGGGCGTTGCTTTCCTGCAGGCGCTGGTTGACGGCGAGGAGTCCGAAATAGTCGGTCACTTCGGAAGAAGTGCTGTAGATAGCCTCCCCGATGGCGTTGGCGGAGGAGACGTAGACCGAGAAATGGTTGTCGCTCGACTTGACCAGCAGGATGCATGAAATCAGCACATAGAACGTAAATACGAACCATGTGCTGTATTTTATTATGAAGTTCAGCAGATTCCTCATCGTATGAGGAAGCGGAAGCGATTGATGTTCTTGAGGGCCACGCCAGTGCCACGGGCCACAGCAGTCAACGGATCGTCAGCCACTTTGAATTCGATGTGGAACTTGTCTGTAAGTCTCTTGTCAAGGCCTCTGAGGAGGGCGCCGCCGCCGGCCAGCCAGATGCCGTTGCGCACGATGTCGGCGTATAGCTCCGGCGGAGTCTGGTCAAGGGCCGCGAGGATAGCGGTCTCCATTTTGGCGATGGTCTTCTCGATGCTGTGGGCTATTTCCTCGTGGGAAACGGCTACTTCCATCGGGAGGGCAGTCATGCGGTTGGGGCCGTGTACGATGTATGGTTCCGGCGGATTCTCAAGGTCGGCGAGGGCGCTGCCCACCTGGATCTTGATGCGCTCGGCCATCTGGGTTCCGATCTTGAGGTTGTGTACGCGTCCCATATGCTCCTGGATGTCGGCCGTAAGGTCGTTGCCGGCTACGCGGATGCTCTTGTTGCTGACGATGCCGCCGAGGGAGATTACGGCGATCTCGGTCGATCCGCCGCCTATGTCTACGATCATGTTGCCCTCCGGAGCCTCTACGTCGAGGCCGATGCCGAGGGCGGCTGCCATAGGCTCATAGATCATGAATACGTCGCGGCCTCCGGCGTGCTCGCTGGAGTCGCGCACGGCGCGGATCTCCACCTCGGTGGAGCCGGAAGGGATGCAGACCACCATGCGGAGGCTCGGTGAAAACCAACGGCGCTTGCTGTTGACCATCTTTACCATTCCCCGGATCATCTGCTCGGCGGCGTTGAAGTCGGCTATGACGCCGTCGCGGAGCGGACGGATGGTGCGGATGCCCGGGGGCTCCTTGCCTTCCATCTGGTGGGCGTCTTCGCCTACGGCGAGGAGTTTATCGGTTTTGTTGTCGATAGCCACTACTGACGGCTGATTGACAACTATCTTATCTTTATGGATGATGATGGAGTTGGCAGTGCCGAGGTCCATCGCTATTTCCTGTGTCAATGAAAAAAGTCCCATATGATATGTAATCAGTTTTTGGGGTGAAACTGTTGAAACTCACTTTGAAGATGTCCAGAGCGGGAGAGGGGGAGCCGAGGGGAGGGCAACACTGGATTTTCAAGTTGCAAAGTTACTCATTTTTTTTCAATTAAAGCGCATGATAAGATATAATTTTTTATAAAATTATCTTTCCAGGTTAAAAACTCCTTAAAAATAAAGATAGCGGCCCGGGATGGAGTCCATCCCGGGCCGCATATGCTGGGTCTCTGTCTGATATCAGTTGGCAAGTGAGAGGGCGTAGTCGATGCTTTCGATCAGATAGTCGAGGTCGCCGTCGGTGGAGTTGATGGCCTTGGCCTTGTCGGTGAGGGTCTTGGCAGCTTCGAAATAGTTGGTCTTCACGTCAAGACGGGCTGCGCGGTCGGCTTCGGAGTTGCCTTCGATAGCCTGCCACTTGTCGGCGCCTACGCGGTAGATCTTCTTGATGGCGTTCTTGAGGGTCTCGAAGTCAACGTTGTCCATAGAGGCTGCCTTGCGGTAGTCGTCGACAGACTCGGCATCCTTGCCCATGCGGTCGTAGACGAAGCCGCGGAGGCCGTAGAGGCCTGCGTTGTCGGGATTGCCTGCGATCAGCTGGCTCACTTTAGCGGCAGCCTGATCATATTTCTCGTCTGTCACAAGGAAGTTGACGATGTTGTTGACGAAGAGGGGTTCCTCCATGCCGTATTTCGCATCGCCGGCCTCGGCTACTTCCATGATCTTTTCTTTGGCGGTCTGCTCCATTGTGGAGTCGCGCTGTGCGATGGTCTGCCAGCAGGCGATCTCATAGATGTAGGCCTGCTTGTCGTCGTAGCCTACGCTGCGGGCCTTGCGGAAGGCGTCAGCGCTCTTGAGGCATTCATTGCCGGAATATGCAGCGAGGCCTGCGTTGAAGTAGGCGGTGCCGCGGTCTGCGTCGGGAAGCTCAAGCTTCTCGGCCTGCATGAACTCCTGTGTGGGCATGTCGGCATAGATCATGAAGCTTTCGTATGCTTCGGGATATACCTTCTGAGCGTTGAAGAAGTCGGCGCCGGCCTTGAAATAGTCGTTGGCATGACCCTTGAGGGTATTGACGATGTTTTTCTGGGTCTTGGTGTCTACCTTGCCCTTTTCATTGGGTATGGCAGCGAGGGGAATTGCCTTGACGAAGGCATTGTAGCCGTTGATGAGGTTTTCGCCCATCTTGATGTTGTCGACGGATGCTGGATTGATCATGCTGTTGGTGTAATCCTTGTCGAAGGCGTCAAACTCGATCTTGCCGGCGATGAAGTATGTCTGGGCGTCGTTGGCGGTCTCGGGGTTTTCCATAGCCTGCTGAATCAGGGAGCGTGCCTCGCTGATCTTGTCGGGCTTGCCTGAAAGCTTCTTAGCGGCTTCCACATTGGCTTTCTGAGCGCTCATCGAGCCTATGGCTGCGAAGCAGAGCGCAAATGTCATGAGCTTTTTCATTTTCGGTCAATATTTAGATTGTTAATTGTTTTCATTGTCGGTCTCTTCGGGCTCGGTTGCGGTGGTCTCTTCAGCTTCGATGGTCTCTTCAGTCTCGGTGATCTCCAGGCCGAGCGATCCGTCGGCCGTTTCCGGGAGTGTGGCCTGTCCGTCGGTGGTGTCCTCTTCGGTCTCCTCCTCGGGGTCGGTGTCTACCACGCATACGGAAGCGATGCGGTCGCCGCGCTTGGTAAGGTCGATGAGCTTGACTCCCTGGGTGTTGCGTCCCTGAAGGCGTAGTGTCTCTACTGGGAGGCGTAGCGTTATGCCGCTCTGGTTGATGATCATGAGGTCGTTTTCATCCGTCACCTTCTTGATGGCCACGAGGTCGCCGGTCTTGTCGGTCACGTTGAGGGTCTTCACGCCCTTGCCGCCGCGGTGCATGCTTACGGGATAGTCATCAAGGTGGGTTCGCTTGCCGAATCCGTTTTCCGACACCACGAGGATGCTGTGTTCGTTGTCGTCGGTCTTGGCCGTCACCATTCCGATCACTTCGTCGCCTTCGCCGCGGAGGGTCATGCCGCGCACTCCGGTGGAGACGCGTCCCATCTCGCGGAGCTCGGTCTCGCTGAATCGGGTGGCGTAGCCTGCCTTGCTGGCGAGGATCACCTGAGCGTCGCCGTCGGTGAGCTCCACCTGCAGCAGTGAGTCGTCTTCGCGGATGATGATGGCGTTGACGCCGTTGGCGCGCGGGCGGCTGTAGGCTTCGAGCGGAGTCTTCTTCACCACGCCGTTGCGTGTGGCGAAGAGGAGGTTGTGGCTCTTGACGAATTCCTCGTCGTTGAGGTTCTTGATGCGGATGAATGCGTTGACTGCGTCGTCGGCATCGATGTTGAGAAGGTTCTGGATGGCGCGTCCTTTGGAGTTTTTCGCGAATTCCGGGATTTCATACACCTTGAGCCAGTAGCAGCGCCCCTTGTTGGTGAAGAAGAGCATCGAGTTGTGGTTGGTGGCCGGATAGATGTGCTCGATGAAGTCCTGGTCGCGTGTGCTGCTGCCCTTTGCGCCAACGCCTCCGCGGTTCTGCGCGCGGAATTCCGTAAGGGGAGTGCGCTTGATATATCCCAGGTGGGAGATGGTGATGATCATCTCGTCGTCGGGATAGAAGTCTTCGGCGTTCAGGTCGGGGGAGTACTTGCTGATCTTCGTGCGTCGTTCGTCGCCATACTTGTCGCGTATCTCGATGAGCTCCTGCTTCATCACGTCGCGGCATACGGCGTCGTCGGTAAGTATCTGGTTGTAGAAACCGATCTGCTTCATCAGCTCGTCATACTCTGCGTGGAGTTTGTCGAGTTCCAGTCCGGTGAGCTGGCGTAGACGCATCTCCACGATGGCACGGGTCTGCACCTCGTCGAGCTCGAACTTCCGGGTGAGCTCTTCGCGAGCCTCCTCTGTGGTGCGCGAATGGCGGATGATCTTGATCACTTCGTCGATATTGTCGCAGGCTATCATGAGGCCCTTCAGGATGTGGGCGCGCTCCTCAGCCTTGCGCAGGAGGAACTTCGTGCGGCGGATCACCACTTCGTGGCGGTGCTCTACGAAATACTGGAGTATCTCCTTGAGGTTGAGCGTGCGGGGGCGTCCGTTGACGAGGGCTACGTTGTTGACGCTGAAGCTTGTCTGCAGCTGCGTCATCTTGTAGAGCTTGTTGAGCACTACCTTGGCGTTGGCCTCGCGTTTGATGTCGATGGCGATGTGGATCTTGCCGCGGGCGGAGGTGTCGGTGATGTCGGCGATGCCGTCGATCTTCTTCTCCTCCACGAGGTCGGCTATGCTGGTCACGATGTCTTTCTTGAGTACTCCGTATGGAATCTCGCTGATGATGATCTGGTCGTGGGTTCCGGTCGATTCGATCTCCGCCTTGGCGCGGAGGATGACGCGGCCGTGGCCTGTCTCATAGGCGTCGCGTACGCCCTGAAGCCCGAAGATCTCGCCGCCCGTAGGGAAGTCGGGGGCGGTGACGTGCTGCATAAGGCCGTCGATGTCGATATCGGGGTTGTCGATGAGGGCGAGCGATGCGTTTAGGGCCTCGGTGAGGTTGTGGGGAGGCATGTTGGTGGCCATACCCACGGCGATACCTGCTGCGCCGTTGACGAGGAGGTTGGGGATGCGTGTGGGAAGCACGGTCGGTTCCTTGGTGGTGTTGTCGAAGTTCGGTTCGAAATCCACGGTGTCGGAATCGAGGTCGCGGAGCATTTCCTCACCCATCCGGGAGAGCTTCACCTCGGTATATCGCATAGCCGCCGGGGAGTCGCCGTCGATCGATCCGAAGTTGCCCTGTCCGAAGACGAGCGGATAGCG
Source organism: uncultured Porphyromonadaceae bacterium (assembly GCA_947175295.1). GTDB lineage: Bacteria > Bacteroidota > Bacteroidia > Bacteroidales > Muribaculaceae > Lepagella. The sequence continues at coordinate 4,792 of CAMWMK010000031.1, read as the reverse complement.
CAGCGACCAGTCCTGAGCGAGGCGCACCATCGTGTTGTAGATCGACGAGTCGCCGTGGGGGTGGTAGTGACCCATCACGTCGCCGACGATGCGGGCAGACTTCTTGGTGTCGCCCGAGAAATAGTTTCCTACCTCGCCCATGCCGTAAAGGACGCGGCGATGCACCGGTTTGAAACCGTCGCGGACGTCGGGGAGGGCGCGCGAAACGATCACCGACATCGAATAGTCGATGTAGGCGCTTTTCATTTCCGATTCAATATTGACCGGAATTATCTTATCTTCGTCAATAGTCATGTTAGTATCTTACCTAATCTTTTCAACCTACAAAATTAGCTAAAAAAACTTAGATATGCAAATTGTGGGTTTAAAAAAGAATAAAAAGAAAAAGGACTCTGTGGTTTTTCCACGGAGTCCTTTGAAAAAGGTCATTTAGCGGCGTCCTCTTCACGCGCAGGGGTCGATGTAGTCGAAGGCGAGGCGTTCCGAGTCGGGCTCTTTGCGCGACACCTCTATCACTCCGCCGAGCTTGCCTTCCGCGTTGAGGCGCAGGAGGAGTTCGGCGAGGTCGTCTTCGAGATACTTCTGGATGGCTCGCTTCAGGGGGCGGGCGCCGAAGTTCTTGTCGTAGCCCTTCTCGGCGATGAAGTCCTTCGCTTCGTCGGAGAGCTTCAGCTCATAGCCGAGCTTCATCACGCGGCCGTAGAAGTCGGCGAGCTCCACGTCGATGATCTTGAAGATGGCTTCCTTGTCGAGCTGGTCAAACATCACGATGTCGTCGATTCGGTTGAGGAACTCAGGCGAGAACGCCCTGTTGAGCGCCTTCGAGATCACGCCCTGGGCCTGCTTCTTGTCGTCGGCCGCAGTGTTGAATCCTACGCCCGCAGTGCCGAAATCCTTCAGCTGGCGGCTGCCGACGTTGGAGGTCATGATGATGATCGTGTTCTTGAAGTCGATGCGTCGGCCGAGCGAATCGGTGAGCCGTCCTTCGTCCATCACCTGCAGCAGCAGGTTGAAGACGTCGGGGTGGGCCTTCTCGATCTCATCGAGGAGCACTACGGAGTAGGGACGGCGGCGAACCTTCTCCGTGAGCTGACCACCTTCCTCATAGCCTACGTAGCCCGGAGGGGCGCCTACGAGGCGGCTGACGGTGAACTTCTCCATATATTCACTCATGTCTACGCGAATGAGGGCATCCGTGGAGTCGAAGAGATATTCCGCGAGTTTCTTCGCGAGGTGGGTCTTGCCGACACCCGTAGGACCGAGAAACATGAAGACGCCGATGGGCTTGTCGGGATCCTTGAGGCCTATGCGGTTTCGCTGGATTGCCTTCACCACCTTCTTGATGGCGTCGTCCTGTCCGATCACTGAGCCGTTGAGCGTATTGCCCATCTCGAGAAGGCGGTTGCCTTCGGTCTGGGCGATGCGCTGGGTAGGCACGCCCGTCATCATTGCCACTACTTCGGCCACCTTCTCGTCGTCTACAGTCTGGCGCTCCTTGTCGAGCTTGGCCTCCCACTTTGCCTTCATCTTCTCGAGTTCATCCTTGAGGGAGTTCTCGCGGTTGCGGAGTTCGGCCGCCTTGGCGAAATCCTGCTCCTTGGCCGCTTCGAGTTTCTGCTCTGTAGTGGTGGCGATCTCGTTTTCGAGCGCGTCGAGTTCCTCGGGCACCGAGATGTTGCTAATATGTACGCGGCTTCCGGCCTCGTCGAGGGCGTCGAGCGCCTTGTCGGGGAAGTTGCGGTCGGAAACGTAGCGTTCCGTCAGCTCCACGCAGGCCTTGAGGGCCTCGTCGGTATAGACCACATTGTGGTGGTCTTCATATTTCGGCTTCACCTGCTTCAGTATCTCGAGGGTTTCCTCGGGAGTGGTAGGCTCTACGATCACCTTCTGGAATCGGCGCTCAAGCGCGCCGTCCTTCTCGATGTTCTTGCGGTATTCGTCGAGGGTGGTGGCGCCGATGCACTGTATCTCGCCGCGGGCGAGGGCCGGCTTGAGCATGTTGGCGGCATCCATCGTGCCGGGGGCTCCGCCTGCTCCCACTATGGTGTGGATCTCATCGATGAAGAGGATGATGTCGGGATTCTTCGAGAGTTCGTCGAGCACGGCCTTGATGCGCTCCTCAAACTGTCCGCGGTATTTCGTGCCCGCTACCATGCCTGCCATGTCGAGGCCGATCACGCGCTTGTTGAAGAGCACGCGAGACACCTTGCGCTGGTTTATGCGCAGGGCGAGTCCCTCTACGATGGCCGACTTGCCGACACCGGGTTCGCCGATCAGCACCGGGTTGTTTTTCTTGCGGCGTGAAAGGATCTGGGCGAGGCGTTCGATCTCTGTCTCGCGTCCCACTACGGGGTCGAGGCGTCCTTCGGCGGCTGCTTTCGTCATGTCGTAGCCGAACTTGTCGAGGGCCGGAGTGTCTGACTTCTCCCTGCCCTTCGAGCTTTTCGACTTTGAGGAGGGGCTTGCCGTAGTCTCAAACATATCCTCGTCTTCCTCATCCATTTCCGGCTCCTCTTCGTTGTCTTTCTGCTGGCCGAAGGGGAATGGGGGCATCTGGCCCGGGCCTATGGACTGGATTGAAATGTCGAAATTGAGGTATTTTTCCTTGAATTCCTTTAAGAACTCGCTGTCCATCGAGCGCTGGTCGTGGATGAGGGCGAGAAGGATGTGTTCGCCGCCGATCACCGACGCGTGCATCTTGCGCGCCTCGGAAGTGGCGAGCTGGAGATGGCGCACGGCCGGGAGGCTGATGCGGTATTGCTGCTCGAAGAGGGTGGTAGACTCTCCGGAGTTGACAATGTCGGTGATGTATTCCTCCACTTCCTGACGCATCTTGTCGATGGGGATGCGGAGTTGCTTCAGAATCTTCAGGGCGTATCCGTTTTCATCGCGTAGGGCGGCAAGCACGAAATGCTCGCTGACGATCACTTTCGAGTCGAATTCCTGCGCTATGTTGTAGGCTTGCTCCAGAATCGGTCTGAATTGCTTGGAATAGTCGTTTTTCATTTATGTTTTTACCTTTCTTTTCTGTCGTTTATATGATGTATAACAAACATCGTGCCAAAAAAGGTTAAGGCAGGGAAAGCTTATGCTGTCCCCTGCCTTTTATGCCGATATTCGTAAGGTCGGCGCCTTACATCATGCCGGGCATGCCGCCTGCGGGCATGGGGGGCACGGGGTTGTCTTCTTTCTTGTCGGCGATGACGCATTCCGTAGTGAGGAACATGCCGGCGATGCTGGCGGCGTTCTCAAGCGCTACGCGGGTCACCTTGGCCGGATCGATCACGCCGGTGGCGAAGAAGTTCTCATAGCTGTCGGTGCGGGCGTTGTAGCCGAAGTCGCCGGATCCTTCCTTCACTTTCTGCACGATCACTGCGCCTTCGAGGCCTGCGTTTGCCACGATCTGGCGGAGGGGTTCCTCGATAGCGCGGCGGATGATGGCGATGCCGGTGGTCTCGTCGTTGTTGGCGCCCTGAAGTTCATCAAGCGCGCTGAGGCAGCGGATGTAGGCTACGCCACCGCCCGGCACGATACCTTCGGCGATAGCTGCGCGGGTAGCGCTGAGGGCGTCGTCGACGCGGTCTTTCTTCTCCTTCATCTCTACTTCGGAGGGGGCGCCGATGTAGAGTACGGCTACGCCGCCGGCGAGTTTGGCAAGACGCTCATGGAGTTTCTCCTTGTCGTAGTCGGAAGTGGTGGCTTCGATCTGGGCCTTGATCTGCGCTACGCGTGCGTCAATGGCATCCTTGGAGCCTGCGCCGTTGACGATTGTGGTGTTGTCTTTGTTTACGGTCACCTTCTCGGCAGTACCGAGGTCATTTACGGTAGCCTGCTTGAGCTGCATGCCCTTCACCTCGCTGATCACGTTGCCGCCTGTCAGCACGGCGATATCCTCGAGCATCTCCTTGCGGCGGTCGCCGAAGCCCGGAGCCTTCACGGCGCAGATCTTGAGGGAGCCGCGCAGACGGTTGACTACGAGGGTGGCGAGGGCTTCGTTGTCGACATCCTCAGCGATTATGAGGAGCGGACGCCCTGTCTGGGCTACAGCCTCGAGGATGGGGAGCATCTCCTGAAGGTTGGAGATCTTCTTGTCGTAGAGGAGGATGAAGGGTGAGTCCATCTCACACTCCATTTTCTCGGAGTTGGTCACGAAGTAGGGGCTGATGTATCCGCGGTCGAACTGCATGCCTTCCACTACGTCTACCGTAGTCTCGGTGCCTTTCGCTTCTTCCACTGTGATTACGCCTTCCTTCTTCACTTTCTTCATGGCCTCGGCGATAAGGCGGCCGATCTCCTCGTCGTTGTTGGCGGAGATGCGCGCTACGTTTTCAATCTTGGCCATATCGTCGTCTACTTCCTCGCTCATGGCCTTGATGCCTTCCACAACCTTCGACACGGCTTTGTCGATACCGCGCTTGAGGTCCATGGGGTTGGCGCCGGCAGCTACGTTCTTAAGACCTTCGGTCACGATGGCCTGTGCGAGCACGGTAGCGGTGGTGGTGCCGTCGCCGGCCTGGTCGCCGGTCTTGGAAGCCACTTCCTTCACGAGCTGTGCGCCCATGTTTTCGAAAGCGTTTTCGAGTTCGATCTCCTTAGCTACTGTCACACCGTCTTTAGTGATGTGGGGAGCGCCGAATTTCTTCTCGATGATTACGTTGCGGCCTTTCGGGCCGAGTGTTACCTTCACGGCATCGGCGAGGGCGTCGACACCTTTCTTGAGCTCTTCGCGAGCCTGTATGTTGAATTTAATTATCTTTGCCATTTCTATAATTGAAAGTTAAATGTGTTTAAA
>CAMWMK010000030.1 GCA_947175295.1 uncultured Porphyromonadaceae bacterium | reverse complement strand
TTGAATTTGTTTAGCAATTTCAAAAATCCGCCTTTGCTACTACTTGATTTTCAACCAATTGCAAAAGTTAGGTATCTCTTAGCAAGAGATACTTAAATTTGCGAAACAAAAACGGCCATCCTTCCGGGATAGCCATTTTTTTTTACGCCCTAAACATTCTCATCCTTATCCTTTGCGCTCCCACCCCCTCTGCGGCCTTTGCGTGAGGCCCCCCAGCAAGGATTTGCATCATAAGCTTTTTTTTCGTAACTTTGCAATTCAATAACTAAACCAACATATCATGAAAATGAAACCTATCGCAATCGCTATGCTTCTGCTGTCGGGTGCTACTGCCACTTGGGCGGCTCCGAGGGAGAAGTATAACTTCAACAGCGACTGGCTGTTGGAAATCGGCGACTTCCAAGGAGCCGACAAATCCAATTTCAATGACAAGGACTGGAAACAGGTGACGTTGCCGCGCGCCTTCAACGAAGACGAGGCCTTTAAGATCCCTATCGCGGATCTGACGGATACCGTAGTGTGGTATCGCAAACATTTCCGTCTGCCAAAGGAGGCAAAGGGACAGAAGGTGTTCGCCGAGTTCGAGGGCGTTAGAATGGGGGCTGATTTCTATCTCAACGGCCACCCTCTCGGATACCATGAAAACGGCGTGATGGCCGTGGGCCTCGACCTAACCCCTTATATTAACTACGGTGGGGAAAACGTGCTTGCGGTGCGCGTCGACAACGACTGGAGCTACAAGGAGCGGGAGACAGGCCAGGGATATCAGTGGAACAACAAGAACTTCAACGCCAACTACGGCGGTATCCCTAAGAACGTGTGGTTGCACACCACCGACAACATCTACCAGACACTTCCCCTCTACAGCAACCTCGGAACGACCGGCACCTACATCTACGCCACCGACATCGACGTGGCGAGCCGACGCGCCGTGATCAACGCAGAGAGCGAGGTGAAGAACGAGACGAAGAAGGCGGCCAATGTAGGATTTGACGTAGAGGTGATCGACGCCGACGGAAAGACCGTAGGACGCTTCAACAGCGCTCCTGTCAAGGTAGCGCCCGGTGAAACAGTGACTCTCGCCGCATGCGATACGATCAACAACCTCAACTTCTGGAGCTGGGGATACGGATACCTTTACGATGTGAAGACACGCCTTACAGTAGACGGCAAGACGGCCGATGAGGTGACGACCCGCACCGGATTCCGAAAGACACGTTTCGGCGACGGCAAGATCTGGCTCAACGACCGAGTGCTCCAGATGAAGGGCTACGCGCAGCGTACGAGCAACGAGTGGCCCGGCGTAGGAATGTCGGTCCCGGCCTGGATGAGCGACTACTCAAACGGCATGCTGATCGACCACAACGCCAACTTCTTCCGCTGGATGCACGTGACTGCATGGAAACAGGACGCCGAGTCGTGCGACCGCGTCGGCGTGATGCAGATGCTGCCCGCAGGAGACGCGGAGAAAGACGTCGAAGGACGCCGCTGGGGACAGCGCAAGGAACTGATGCGCGACATGATAATATATTTCCGCAACCATCCGAGCGTGATCTTCTACGAGAGCGGCAACGAGTCCATCTCCCGCGACCATATGCTGGAGATGCGCGAGATCCGCGACCAATATGACCCCTACGGAGGGCGCGCCATCGGCTCGCGCGAGATGCTCGACATACGCGAGGCCGAATACGGCGGCGAGATGCTTTACGTAAACCTCTCAGAGCACCATCCGATGGTGCAGACGGAATACTGCCGCGACGAGGGCCTGCGCAAGTACTGGGACGACTGGAGCTATCCCTACCACAAGCATGGCGACGGCCCCCTCTACCGCAACGCCGACGCTTCGGCCTACAATCAGAACCAGGACCAGCTCGCCGTAGAGATGATACGCCGCTGGTATGACTTCTACCGCGAACGTCCCGGTATGGGCCGACGCGTGAACTCGGGCGGCGCGAAGATAATATTCTCCGACACGCAGACCCACTGCCGAGGCGCCGAGAACTACCGCCGCAGCGGCGTGGTAGACCCCCTGCGTATCCCGAAAGACGCATATTACGCACACAAGGTGATGTGGAACGGCTGGGTGGATGTAGAGAACGACGACACCTATATCATCGGACACTGGAACTACAGTCCGGAGACCGTCAAACCCGTATACGTGGTTTCGACGGGCGACAGCGTGGCTCTATTCGTCAACGGAAAACCGCAGGGCACTCCCAAACGCGACTATGAATTCCTCTTCACATTCGACAGCATACAGTGGGAACCCGGCACAATCGAGGCCATAGCCTACGACAAGGACGGTAAGGAGACAAGCCGATTCTCCAAAAACACCGTAGGCGACCCCAAAAACCTCAAACTGACACTGATGCAGGGTCCGGAAGGTACTTATGCCGACGGAGCCGACATCGCGATAGTACAGGTGGAAGTGGTGGATGAGAACGGACAGCGCTGTCCGCTCGCTAACGACATGGTGGAGTTCACTCTCGATGGCCCGGCCGAATGGCGCGGAGGCATCGCGCAGGGCGACGACAACTATGCGTTCGCCACAACCCTTCCGGTGGAATGCGGCATCACCCGCGTGCTCGTGCGCTCTACTCCGGAGTCTGGCAAGGTAAAGCTCACCGCCAAGGCCGGCGGCCTCGGCGAGGAGAGCGTTGAGTTCACTACCCTCCCCGTGGAAGTGAAGAACGGCCTTAGCAAGCATTTCCCCGCTCAGGCGCTGCAGCCCCGCTACGACCGCGGACCTACACCCTCCACTCCTTCCTACTACGACAAGAAGGTAGACGTACGCGTGAAGTCGGCTACGGCAGGATGCAACCAGGAGACGGTAGGCAACAGCTGGGACGACAACGAACTCAGCGAATGGCGCAACGACGGACGCAAGGAGACCGCATGGATCACCTATGAACTCGAGCGTCCGGCCGAAATAGATGAAATCAACATCAAGCTTACCGGATGGCGCCAGCGCTCCTATCCCCTTGAGATCTATGCCGGAAAGGAACTCATCTGGAGCGGCGACACCGACAGATCGCTCGGATACGTGCATCTCAAGACGAAGCCCGTACGCTCCCGCGAGATCTCCATACGCCTGAAAGGCGCTACCGCCGACAGCGATGCTTTCGGCCAGATAGTGGAGGTGGCCGAACCGGCCGCGGGGGAGCTCGACCTCTTCAAGGCGAAGAACGGCGACAAGACCGGCAATGAACTCCGGATAGTCGAAGTCAATTTCCTGGAGAATCTTAATAAGTGACGTTGGACGTTTTACGTTGGACGTTTTACGTTTTACGTTAGACGGGAAAACCCCGGAGTCAGGTTGACTTCGGGGTTTTCATTGTCTTTACAAGGCGGTGGTATTGATGGCCGAAGAAGTTGACCTCTCCGGCTTCTTCGAAGCCTAAGGAGGAGTAGTAGGCTTTCAGTCTCGGTTTCTCCACCGCTACAAGAAGCGCGAACTTCCTATAGCCGAGGGATGCTCCATAATCCATGGCGGCACGCATCAGGTCTTTGCCGAGGCCGTGACCGCGGTAGTCAGGGTCGACCGAGAGGGAATCGAGATAGTATTCGCCGGGATAGGTCTCTATGGCCGACTTGCGGATCACTTCCGGATCGACTCCTTTCCACAGACGGCTCCAGGTGTATTCGCGGATGGGCAGATAGTCGTCGCCACGGTAGGAGATGATGCATCCTACAGGCTTCCCGCCCTCTTCGGCTATGAGGGCCTTGTTCCAGGAATACATGGATCGAGGGTCGGCAGACGACTCAATGACCCACTCAAGATCGGAATCATCCATATCCAAAGCCGTCAGGACTGTCCAGGCTACATAAGCAGTGTCTTTTTCTGTGGCTTTTCTTATTGTCATGATCGATGAAAAGTTTCAATCAGACGCGAGCGGACGCACCATCAGTGCGCCCGCTACCCGTCAGTACTGTTCTTTATCGTTGGGGAAGTCGCCTGTCTTGACATCGTCGATATAATGGCGGAAAGCATCCATCATGATCTCCCCTACATTGGAATATCGACGCAGGAATTTCGGCGAGAAACCCATATTTATGCCGAGCATATCGTGCATCACGAGCACCTGGCCGTCAACGCCTCCTCCGGCTCCGATGCCGATCACCGGAATCGTCAGTTGCTTGGCTACCTGCTCCGCGAGCTTGGCCGGTATCTTCTCAAGCACGATGGCGAAGCATCCTATTTCCTCAAGAAGCTTGGCGTCTTCAATGAGTTTTTTCGCTTCAGCCTCTTCCTTGGCGCGCACGCTGTAGGTGCCGAACTTGTTTATGCTCTGAGGAGTAAGGCCGAGATGACCCATGACGGGGATTCCGGCACAGAGGATGCGCTGTATCGACTCGGCGATCTCCGCGCCTCCCTCGAGCTTAAGCGCCTCGGCATGGCTCTCCTTCATTACGCGGATGGCTGAGGCGAGGGCCTCCTTCGAGTTGCCCTGATATGTGCCGAACGGGAGGTCGACGACGACGAGGGCCCGCTTCACGCCTTTCATCACAGACTTGGCGTGGTAGATCATCTGGTCGAGGGTGATGGGAAGGGTCGTGACGTTTCCGGCCATCACGTTGGAGGCTGAGTCGCCTACCAGAATTACGTCCATTCCGGCTTCATCCACTATTTTAGCCGATGTATAGTCGTAGGCTGTAAGCATCGAGATCTTCTCTCCGCGATGCTTCATTTCCGTAAGGCGGCTTGTAGTCACCTTACGTGTAGTTTCTACTTGTGCTGTGGACACTTTAATCTAATGATTTATAATTAATGATTAAATTCGGATTTAGCCTGATTTATCATGATTCAGCTTGATTTATCATGATTTGGCTGGAATTATTGGTCAATGCGTCTGTACGGCCTGTGTCGGAGGAAGTTCGCGGTTGCGGCGTTCGCATTCCTCTACCGTGCGGTCGGCAAGATCGGAGAAGGCCTTGGCCTCCGGATTTTCAGAGATGTCGCCTCCTGTGCAGGCAGTAGCCGTGGGGTGGCCCGTATCGGCCTGCTCACAGATATCCGCCACCAGCGGAATCTGCGCGAGGAGAGGCACATCGAGCTGCTCGGCGAGACGTGCGGCGCCGCCGTTGCCGAAGATATAGTATTTCTCTTCCGGATGAGATGCGGGTGTGAACCACGCCATATTTTCCACCAGGCCTAAAATGGGCACATTGACCTTATCGCTGCGGAACATGCCGATTCCCTTCCGCGCATCGGCGAGCGCCACCTCCTGCGGAGTGCTGACCACGATCACGCCAGTGATGGGGAGGGTCTGCACGAGAGTGAGGTGGATATCGCTTGTGCCCGGGGGCATATCGATGAGGAAATAGTCGAGATCGCCCCACCAGGCCTCTGTAATGAGCTGCTTCAGGGCGTTTGACGCCATGCCGCCGCGCCACAGCACCGGGCTGTCCTTATCCACTACGAAACCGATGCTGAGCATCTTCACTCCGAACTTCTCGACCGGATCTATCCAGTCCTTGCCTTCCTGAGTGACCATGTAGAGCTTCTCATCCTCCACTCCGAACATCTTCGGCATCGAGGGGCCGAAGATATCGGCGTCGAGCAGACCTACCTTGTAGCCTTTTGCCGCAAGGGCTATCGCGAGGTTGGCCGAGACAGTGGATTTGCCTACGCCTCCCTTGCCGGAACTTATGCCGATGATGTTCTTCACGCCGGGAAGAGGAGTGGCCGGTTTTGGGGCCTCCTGCCGGCGGTATTTGACCGCGATGCGTCCCTTCACGTCGATATCCGGGTCTGCGAAGACCGGAAGGGTAGCCTCGGCGGCACGCACCACTGACTTGATGAATGGATCGGTAGGACGGTCGAAGATTATCGAGAACGACACTTTGTTGCCGTCGATACGGATATCGTCTTCCACCATACCGAGTTCGACGATATTCTTTCCGTTGCCTGGATACTTGACGTTGGTGAGGGCGTCGAGTATCAATTTTGGGTATATTGCCATTTTATCTAATGATAAATGATGAATTATAAATGATGAATGCTTAATCTTAGCATATGCATTATGAATTGTGCATTATGGATTATGCATTATTCTGAGAGTGGCGGCCGAATTCGCTGTGGTAGTCGTCTTTTTCTATGTCGGAGCAGTCCGGCTCCACTATCTCGGAGTCGCCTATGCGGAAGGAGATCAGCTTGATGGTCTTGCCGCGCGAGAGCCACTGCTGCTCGTAGAAGGTCTTGATCGATGTCACAGGGTCGGCGAGGCCGGATCCGTAGAGGTCGTCGGTGAGTGCGATGACCTCAAAACCGTTGAGCTCCACGAGCCGCCGGGTATACTCATAGAGGAAAGGAGAGTCCGTCTTGAGGTTTACGACGCCGCCGGGACGCAGAAACTTTCGGTAGTTGGTGAGGAACCGTGATGAAGTGAGGCGCTTGCGTGCCTTCTGCATCTGCGGATCGGGAAAAGTGATCCAGATCTCGTCCACCTCCCCGGGAGCGAAAAACTGCTCTATCTGTTCGATTTCCGTGCGGAGGAAAGCGGCATTGTCCATCCCTTTCTCCTCGACGCTTTTGGCACCCTTCCACATCCTCGCACCCTTTATGTCGACGCCGACATAGTTGCGGTCGTGGTTAGCTTCAGCGAGCCCTACTGTGTATTCTCCTTTGCCGCAGCCAAGCTCGAGGGTGATGGGATTGGAGCGTGAGAAGAAATCGGAGTTCCATTTTCCTTTGTAGGGGAATCCCTTTTCGATCAGTATATGTCTCGGATACTGAAGGACGCATCCGAATGTCTCCATGTCGGAGAATTTCTGCAGTTTGTTCTTTCCCATGGAAGGTAGGGTAAAAAGGGTTAAGGGTTAAAGGGTTAAGGGTTAAGGGTTAAGGGGTGGGGATTAGCGGTTGATTACGAGGATCTTGGTGGCTTCGCTGTATGATCCTCCTCCGGAGCCGGAGGAGGCAAGCACGAAGTAGACGCCGCTGGGCACACGGTTGAGGTCCATGCCGCATACGTCCCACTGCACCTTGCCTGCTACAGCCGGACCGAGCTCACGCACTATGTTGCCGGCGGAGTCGGTGATCTTCACGATGCAGTCGTCTTCAAGACCGTCAATCGTCACCCATCCATAGTAGTCGTGGCGGACAGGATTCGGATAGGCCCTGACGTCGGAGACCACAGCCTCATTGGTCTGTGCCGTGAAATAATATTCGCAGAGTCCGGCCGATGTGGCTATCATCATGGAGTTGTTGTCAGGATTATAGCATGATGCGTATACCATATCGGAGGGGAGCATGGAGTTTTCGCTGTCGATCTCCTGGATGATCGTCTTGCCGTCGGCTGAAGTGCATACGAGTCCACCACCCGACAGAGAGAACCATTTGCGTCCCTGACCGTCGATCGAGATATTGTTGACGGCAGTTCCGGCCAGCAGATAGTCGGCGAGGGATGTGCCGTCGTTGCGGCTCACCTTGATTCTTGATACGTAGCCAGGATTGGTGAAGGCATACCGGGGGTCGAAAGTGAAGACTCCATCGTCAGATCCGACCCATACCAGGCCAGTCTGTGGATCCTCGATGGCGCAATACAGATATATCACATCCAGCTTGCCGTCGGCATCTTCGAGATCTTTCATGGGAGTCTGCCTGTCGTCGGATGATTCATGAGGAGTACCGTTATGGTCATAAACCACTAACGGCTTTTTATAGTAGTTAATAGGGAGGAACACCACCATATTCTGGTTGTCAGGATAGCTAAGCGGGATAACCTTGTTGGCTGTGTTGGGAGACGTGTCCTCGATCTTCAGTCTTGCAAAAGGCCGGAAAGTGTCGGGAGATGTGCTCGCACGTCTATCCTCCGGAGTCCATATCCATAGTTCGGGAGAAAAGGGACTCGTTGTCTCTCCGTTGAGATGAGCCACCAATAGGTTGCCCCGGCTATCGAACACAGGACTGGTCAGACTAAAAATGTTTTTCCATCCTGAGTAGGGATCCTGTATCGAGACATGGCCGGCTTCATTGGGAGCGTCATCGCTTTTCGTAATATGCAGCAACGACGACATATCCTTTATGTTGTATCTGAGGATTCCATTATAGACGGATCCGAAATAGAAAACGTCAGGATTGTCGGGATCCTGGGCCATACCGCAAGGATTTATGAGGCGATACTGCATGGCGGTATCGTGATAGGGAACTCCGTACATTGTCCATTCCTGATCCTTCAAACCGGAAAGGAGTATGGGATTTTTCGCGAAGTCAGAAGTGAAATTCTGGCTTAGGCCATGGGTGTTGGCAAGCATTCCGTGCATTGGTGAAAACATTAAGTCATCACTGCGGAATACAGCCGGGACATTGGGACGAGCGGGCTGACTTGTGACGGTCCAAGACTTGTCGTCTTCAATACGTATGGAATAGAATCCTTCACGGGGCTTTGAGTAATGGAAATTCCTGAAGTCCCAGCTTCCGCATGGCTGACCAGTTTCCTCATCGCGCAGTACATAACCGTAGAGACTATCCGCATCTCGGTCGAGCTGGAATATGCTTCCGTACCGAGTAAACATTATACCGTCCCTGTTCTCTGAAATGTTAGAACTGTCGAGATTTCCGATCTGCTTGACATTGGGGGTGTCTTTGGCAGCACCGAAGTCAATGATATAGCAAGGATTTTTACCGTCAGCTTTTCTTGATATCAGGCATCTGTCACCGGTCAGGGGAATGAGTTCTTCGGCATCGCCGTTGCCTCCCCAATCGACTTCGCTGAAGTCGGAAAGACTGAGATGGTTTGAATTGGCATCATCCTGATACAGCCTTTTGTTTCGAAGAATTACAAAACGGTCGGAGACACGGGCGATCCTGTCGATTGGTTCGTTGTATATTCCGCTGGAAGACACTTCGTATTTTTCGTCATCGAGAATCACGTAACCAAAATCAGTAGCGAGATATACACGGTCAAGATCGGGGTCGAATGAAATGGAGCGTACGTCTTTCGCTCTTCCCGAATTATAATTCTTAAGAGCCGTAGAGGAATGAAGGCTTCCGTCATCATGCAGGAAGTCAATAGTAAGGTCGTCGTAGACTAACAAAAGATAGTTTTTCCTGGCATTATAGTTGGCTTTGGAAATGAGGGCACGAGAAAGGAAATTCTGAGAATTGTAAGGACGTATCTCACCACTCTCCTTATCCTTGCAAAAAAGGAAGAGGATTTTTTCGCTATTGTCAACTACGGAGGCGTATAGCTGTGGCTGCACAAGAAAATATGTCTTTGACGGAGTGTCAAAGATATGGTCTACCTTATCGTCGAAAGTGTTGTAGAGGCGCCAGTCGGCGGAGGTGGAGGCTGCATCGGCTCCGAAGACGCAGAAGATGCATAAGCAAAGCGCGGAGATCCACCGCATCATGGCGGAAAGGGCACGTCCGCGGTGGGATATGGCGTTCTTGGCCTCGTCGGTCATTTCCGCGAAGCATACGCCGGTCTCCTCCGGGATGAATACAGGGTCGTAGCCGAAGCCATGGTTGCCACTTCTTTCAGTGGCGATGCTGCCTTCCACCTCCCCCATGAACGTGTGTTCCTCTCCGTCGAGGGAGAGGGCGACGCATGTCCGGAAGCGAGCGCTGCGGTCGGCCGCCCCCTCCAGATTGTGGAGCAGAAGCTCCATGTTCGCGTCGGGATCGCATTCATCGCCAGCGTAGCGGGCGGTGTGCACGCCCGGGGCACCGCCAAGGGCATCGACCATGAGGCCGGTGTCGTCGGCGAAGCAATCGAAGCCTGTGGCATCCTTGATGGCGCGCACCTTGATCAGGGCGTTGTCTTCGAGAGTGTCAGCTGTCTCCTCTATGTCGTGATGGTATCCGATGTCGTCAAGACTCAGTATCTCAAGTCGGTCGCCCACGATGGCACGGGCTTCGTGCAGCTTGCCCGCGTTGTTGGTGGCCATCACAAGTTTTCGTTTTTCTGTCATATCGTTTCCTGTGTATTTAAAACGGCAAGTAACAACTTACCCTTCTAAAAATAACGGATTCCGAGGTGCTTTATTACTTATAGAATGTTAATGTCGCGCAGACAGGAGGCATCTTTCGACGGCAAGGTGGACAATCAGGGCCAGGATGACTGTGGCGGCGAAGGTGAAGGCCAGCATGGTGCCTTTCCCGACAGATGGAAGACCGAGCCATATGCCCAGTTGGATCAACGGAAAATGAAACAGATACATCTCGTAGGATACGTTGCGGCGATGGCGCAGCCATTTGATGTCGCAAGGAAGTAGCGACAGAGCCACGACGACTGCCGATATGGCGAAAGGCTCAACGATGATCTGAACGACAGACGGGACATACGGAAGCAGGACCTTAAGCACCACTCCGCAGACCAGTATGGTCCGGATATTGGACGCGAAGAAATCCCTGATGAACCAGACCAGCATACCGGTATAGAAGAACGCCAGCTGACCGAAGATCTGCCGGCGCAGGATATTGTAGATTTCATTGCCGGTCGAGGCGTAAAGGTAGGTGAACAATAGTCGGTAGACAATGGACAAGGCTATCACAAGCAGAGCCATCCAATGACGGGGAACATGCTTTATCACCGACAGAAGCCAGATGAAGCAAGGGACTGAGAAATACAGACACCACTCCACCTTCATGGTCCAGAGGGAGCCGTTGACCGCGTCGGTCACATATCCATCACCTTGGAAAACACCCGGAAGACCGGGATGAAGCCAGTTGAGGAAGGATATGTTGGCCCCCAGATAGGCCACAAGACCTTCCGAACTGAAATAGGAGGCGGGCGGGAGGTCGGACACAAGGCAGAATCCCAGTGCGCATGCCACTACGATGACGAGATACGGGGGGAGGATGCGCCGGACACGCTGACGGGTGTAGCTCAAGGCATTTCCGTGGCGGACATAGTTAGGATACATCAGGAAGCCACTGATTGCGAAAAAACCGCCTACCGCTTCAAATGAGGAAAAGGGAAACGGGAGACCATAGCCGGTGAGATAATCCGCATGGGCTATGATGACGGCGATGGAAAGCACATAGCGCATCAGGTCCATATTGGGATAATAGGAACTGGAAATGGAAGAGGCGTGACGGTAATCGGCACACCTCTCTTCATGATTCTTCACTTCTAACGCTGGGTTATATTCAGATTACGATGTTGACGATGCGGCCAGGCACTACGATCACCTTCTTCGGGGTCTTTCCTTCGAGCCACTTCTCAGCCGCCGGATCGGCGAGCGCGGCGGCTTCCACCGCGGCCTTGTCGCTGCCGGCAGGCACTTCGATGTTGAAGCGCATCTTTCCGTTGAACTGAACGGGATACTTCACCGTGTCTTCCTTCAGGGCTTCCTCATCCCAAGCGGGCCACTCGCTGTCGGCCACGCTGCCCTCATGTCCGAGCTGATGCCAGAACTCCTCGGCGATATGGGGTGCGAAGGGGGCGATGAGACGTGCGAACTCATCCATCGACTCCACGGAGACGGCAGGAAGTTTGCCGAGTTCGTTGACGGCGATCATGAAGGCCGCCACGGAGGTATTGAACGAGAAGTTCTCGATATCCTGGCTCACTTTCTTGATGAGCGTATGCATGGCCTTCTTCTCCTGGGCGGAGCGCTGGATGTCGGCGCGCTTCCCGAAGATGGTCCAAAGCTTGCGCAGGAACCTGTTGACGCCGTCGATGCCGTTGGTGTCCCACGGCTTTGACTGCTCTACCGGACCGAGGAACATCTCATAGAGACGCAGCGTATCGGCGCCGTATTTCTCAACGATCACGTCGGGGTTGACTACATTGAACATGGATTTCGACATCTTCTCTACGGCGTAGCCGCATACGTATCTGCCGTCTTCGAGTATGAACTCCGCGTCGGCGAAGTCGGGGCGCCATGCGCGGAAAGCATCCAGGTCGAGGATATCGTTGCTTACGATGTTGACATCCACACGGATGGGCATTGTGTCGTATTGATCGATGAGGCCCTTGCTTACGAAGGTGTTGGTGCCCTTGATGCGGTAGACGAAATTGGTGCGTCCCTGGATCATACCCTGGTTGACAAGCTTCCTGAAGGGCTCGGGGCTCACCACGAGGCCGAGGTCGTAGAGGAATTTGTTCCAGAAGCGGCTGTAGATGAGATGGCCCGTGGCATGCTCGGCGCCTCCAACGTAGAGGTCGACGTCGCGCCAGTATTCATCGGCCTCCCGGCCTACGAGGGCTTCATCGTTGTGGGGGTCCATATAGCGCAGATAGTAGGCTGAGCTTCCGGCGAAGCCCGGCATGGTGCAGAGCTCTATGGGGTATCCCTCGGGGGTCTTCCAGTTTTCAGCGCGTCCGAGGGGAGGCTCGCCGTCGGCCGTAGGGAGATAGCTGCTCACCTCGGGCAGGAGCAGGGGCAGCGCCGACTCATCCATGAGGTAGGCTATGCCGTCCTTATAGTATACGGGGAAGGGTTCTCCCCAGTAGCGCTGGCGGGAGAAGATGGCGTCGCGCAGACGGTAGTTGACCTTCACGCGTCCGATTCCCTTCTCGGCGATATGCTTCTTGGTCTTTGCGATGGCCTCCTTCACGGTGAGTCCGTTGAGGTCGAGGTCAGGACCGCATGAGTTGCATACGATGCCTTCCTTGGCGTCGAAGCTCGCTTCCGACACGTCGGCGCCTTCGATGAGGGGGATGATGGGAAGGTCGAATTTCTTCGCGAAGGCGTAGTCGCGTGAGTCATGGGCCGGAACGGCCATGATGGCGCCCGTGCCGTAGCCGGCGAGCACGTAGTCGCTGATCCAGATCGGAATCTCCTTTCCGCTGAGGGGATTGACCGCATACGAGCCGGTGAAGACACCGGTCACCTTCTTGTCGATCTGGCGCTCGCGTTCGGTCTTATGCTTCACCTCGTTGAGATACGCCTCCACGGCTTCCTTACGCTCGGGAGCGGTGAGCATCCTTACGTATTCCGATTCGGGAGCGAGCACCATGAAGGTGACTCCGAATACGGTGTCGGCGCGCGTAGTGAATATCTCGAGTTCGATATCCGAATCCTTTACGGGGAAGCGCATCTCAGCTCCTTCGCTCCTGCCTATCCAGTTGCGCTGTGTCTCCTTGAGGGAGTCGCTCCATGCCAGGGAGTCGAGGTCGTCGAGCAGGCGGGGAGCGTAGGCCGATACGCGAAGGCACCACTGGCGCATGAGCTTCTGCTCTACAGGGAAACCTCCGCGCACACTCAGTCCTTCCGACACCTCGTCGTTGGCGAGTACGGTGCCGAGTTCCGGACACCAGTTTACCATCGTCTCAGCCTGGAAGGCGATGCGCCAGTTCATCAGCGTGTCGCGTTTCTCCTTTTCCGACATGGCGTTCCACTGGTCGGCCGTCAGAGCGATCTCCTTTGTCTCGGCCGCATGAAGGCCTTCGGTGCCGTGCTTTTCGAGATGCGCTATGAGTTCGGAGATAGGGCGGGCATTTCCGAGTTCGGTATCGTAGTAATGGTTGAACATCTGCATGAACGCCCACTGCGTCCATTTGTAGTATTTTGGATCGCATGTGCGCACTTCGCGGCTCCAGTCGAAAGAGAATCCTATCTTGTCGAGCTGGGAGCGATAGCGAGCGATGTTGTCGACTGTGGTCTTCTCAGGGTGCTGTCCGGTCTGGATGGCATACTGCTCTGCGGGGAGGCCGTAGGCGTCGTAGCCCATCGGGTGGAGCACATTGAATCCTTTCTGGCGTTTGTAGCGTGAGTATATGTCGCTTGCTATGTAGCCGAGGGGATGGCCTACGTGCAGGCCGGCTCCCGAGGGATAGGGGAACATGTCGAGCACATAGAATTTAGGCTTCCCTGTATTGATTTCAGTCTTGTAGACTTCGTTGTCGCGCCAGTACTGCTGCCAGCGCGATTCGATGTCGCTGTGGTTGTATTCTGCCATTGTGTATGCTGATTGTTTGTAGGTTGCTTGTTGATGCTTCTCAATATGAAGAGAATGTAGTGAGGGTGGTGACCACCCGGTAGAGGCCGTGTATGCAGTCTTGCGGTATCTGCAGCGGAGGATATTTCGGATTGATGCTTCGGGCCTCTATGTAGTTGTCGCCTTTCTCCGAGGGGTATATTTTCTTGAGGAAGACCCCGTTGGAGGAGTCTACGATCATAGGGAGTCCCCACGGGATGAAGGCCTTGTCGTCGATGCGCTTTATGAGCACGATCGATCCGTCGTGGAAGTCGGGCTCCATGCTGTCGCCTGAGATGCGGATGGCGAAATCCACACCCTGCACCGGGCTGATCACCTTCTCGCAGTCTTTGGAGTTGACGGATTGCGACCATGCCGAGATATTGCCGGCGAAAGCGTTGACCGGGAGCAGCGGAACCAGATATCCGTTTTCATGCAGGTATCTCCGAGGGTCCATCGCCTCCTTGGTATACATATCCCCTTCTCCGTAGAGCAGCCAGTCGCGGCTGAGGTCGGGATAGAGGGATACGATCCGGTTGATTTTCTCAGGAGGAATGGATTTCCGGATCACTCCGATGTAGGTGGGAGCGACACCGAGCTTACGGCAGAATTCAGTCTGGGGGATCCTTTTCTCCTTAAGGTAGAAGAGGAGCCGCCCCTTGACTGTAGAGAGGTCATATCTGTCTGAATTCATAATGATTCCTTATTATGTTTATTATTTATAACGCAAAGTTAATGCTTTGCGTGCTGAATTCAAAATTTTTTTAAGGAAATATTATGGATCGTCATCTATGCAGACGCTTTCTCAGGGCTGCCGACACCACCGGGATATTCTCGAAGTAGACCACTGTAAGCACATAGACCGCCAGCAGCAGCGACCTCACCAGATAGGTGGCCCACATGGCGTAGGTGAACCCGCAGACGGCTCCGATGCCCCAGAGCAGGGCGGCGAGCAGCGTGTAGGCTCCGATGCGCTTCACCTCGTAGGGGATGGGATAGTATCTGCGTCCTAAGAAGTAGCTTACGGTCATTATGCCGGCGTAGGAGATCAGCGCCGCCCAGGCCGAGCCCATGTAGCCGTCGGGGATCCCGATCATAGGCACAAGGACCACGTTGCCGCCGAGCATCAGTACGAATCCGAGCAGCGAGAGATACATCCCCCAGCGTGTGCGGTCGGTCAGCTTATACCATAGCGAGAGATTGAAGTAGACTCCGAAGCACATGTCGGCCACCATCATGATGGGCACCACCCTCAGGCCCGACCAGTATTCGGGAGCGATGAAATGCTTGAGCACGGGAAGATAATACATCACGCCGAGGAATATGGCGAGGCCGAAGATCACGAAATATTTCATCGCGTCGCAATATGCCCGGGTCTTGTCTTCTCCTTGCGAGGCGGCCCTCGAGAAGATGAAGGGTTCGTAGGCGTAGCGGAACGCCTGGGTGAACATCATCATCACTACGGCTATCTTGATGTTGGCGCCGTAGATGCCCACCATGGCCTTCGCTCCCTCCGGATTGTCGGGAAAGAGATAGGGGATGATGATCTGCCCCATACCCTGGCTGAGGTTGCCGGCCACTCCTAATACGAGGAGGGGCCATGAATAATCGAGCATCTTCACGAGCAGCGCGGTGTCGAGCGTGAAACGCCTTACCCTCATCCAGGGGACAAGGCAGGCCAGCACCACAAGCGAGCTTATGACGTTGGCGAGGAATATCCACCCCACGCTGAACGCCGCTCCCCCGAGTGGCTCATAAAACCAGGAAATGAGCTGCGGCGACGTGGCCTGCAGCTTCGGGCAGGCGAGCAGGAAGAAGAGGTTGAGCCCTATGTTGACGCCGATGTTGATGAGCTTGATGGCTGCGAAGGTCCAGGCCTTGCGCCTGAAACGCAGATAGGCGAACGGAATATTGGTGAAGGCGTCTACAGCTACGGTGAAGGCCATCATCATCACGTAGGATTGATGATGGGGCAGTTTCAGCACATCCGATACCGGAGCGAGAAACTGCGCTATGAGCGCTATGAAGAGCAGCGACGTGCTTCCTACCGAGATAAGGCATGTGCTGTAGACCTTCTCATAGTCCGCCTCCTTGCTTGCGTAGCGGAAGAAGCCGGTCTCCATTCCGTAGTTGAGCACCACTATCACTACGGCCACGATGGCGTAGAGATAGCTTACGATGCCGTATTCGGATTGCTGGAAGTGGTAGGTGTAGAGAGGCACGAGTCCCCAGTTGAGGAAACGGCCAATGATGCTGCTCAGTCCGTAGACGGCGGTATCCTTTACGAGTGATTTGATTCCGGCCATATCGAGTCTTGTGTCTTAAGACTTATGTCTTTAGTCTTTAATCTGTAGTCTTCAGTCGAAGAGGGAGGGTTCGGTGGTCTTCGGGTGGCGTCCGAGATGGCGGAACGCCAGCTCCGTCACTTCGCGTCCGCGGGGAGTGCGCTTGAGGAAGCCTTCCTTTATCAGGAATGGCTCGTAGACCTCCTCTATCGTGCCGCTGTCTTCTCCGAGGGCGGTGGCGATGGTGGTCAGTCCTACCGGTCCGCCGCCGAACTTGTCGATGATCGTAGTGAGGATACGGTTGTCGATTTCGTCGAGGCCATGGGTGTCTATGTTGAGGGCCTCAAGGGCCATTTTTGCTGTCGGGAGGTCGATCGTTCCGTTGCCCATTACCATGGCGAAGTCGCGCACCCGGCGCAGGAGCGCGTTGGCGATTCGGGGAGTGCCTCGGCTGCGGAGCGCGATCTCAAGGGCCGCGTCGTCGATGATGGCGGTCTTGAGCAGGCGCGCCGAGCGCTTCACGATGCCGCGCAGCACCTCATGGTCGTAATATTCCAGATGGCAGTTGATGCCGAAGCGGGCGCGCAGCGGGGCCGTCAGCAGGCCGCTCCGCGTGGTGGCGCCGATGAGGGTGAAGGGGGATATGGTGAGCTGCACCGACTTCGCTCCCGGTCCTTTGTCGAGGAGGATGTCGATGCGGTAGTCTTCCATCGCCGAGTAGAGGTATTCCTCCACTATGGGGTGGAGGCGGTGGATCTCGTCGATGAAAAGCACGTCGTGCGGCTCAAGGCTCATGAGTATGCCGGCGAGGTCGCCGGGCTTGTCGAGCACGGGGCCGCTTGTCACCTTGAATCCGACGTTCAGCTCATTGGCCACAATGTTGCTCAGTGTGGTCTTGCCGAGTCCCGGAGGTCCGTGAAGGAGCGTATGGTCGAGGGCTTCGCCGCGCATGCGGGCAGCCTGGACGAATACGCGCAGGTTGGCCACAATCTTGTCCTGACCGCTGAAATCATCGAAAGCGAGCGGCCGCAACGCTTTCTCTATGTCGCGGTCGCTCCCTTTCGGAGTGTCTTGGGTGCCGTGTATATCGAATTCAGGCATTTTCTCTGTTTTAGTCTTTTACGCGGATGAGGAAGTAGTTTTTCTTTCCTTTCTGTGCGAGGATATACTTGCCGCCGAGCAGGCGGTCGGTTGAGATTACGGCTGCGGGGTCGGTCAGCTTCTCCTTGTTGATGCTTACTCCGTTGCCCTGTATCATCTTGCGTGCTTCGCCCTTCGAGGGGAACACCTTTGTCTTCTCAGCCAGGAAGTCGAGGGCCGGGATTCCGGCCTCGAGGTCGGCGCGATCCACCTCAAACATCGGCACGCCCTCGAATATGTCGAGCAGCGTCTGCTCGTCGAGCTTGTGGAGTTCATCTACCGCGCTGTTGCTGAAGAGGATCTTGCTTGCCGACACTGCTGCGTCGTATGCCTCGCGTCCGTGTACCATTACGGTCACTTCCTCGGCGAGCTTCTTCTGGAGCGGACGCAGGCCGGGATCCTTGGCGTGTTCGGCGGCAAGGGCCTCGATCTCCTCCTTTGAGAGGAAAGTGAATATCTTCAGGTATTTCTCAGCCTCGGCGTCGCCTACGTTGAGCCAGAACTGATAGAATTTGTAGGGGGAGGTGTATCTTGCGTCGAGCCATACGTTGCCGCTTTCCGTCTTTCCGAACTTTCCGCCGTCGGGCTTTGTGATGAGCGGGCATGTGAGGGCATATACCTCGCCGCCGAGCTTGCGGCGGATGAGTTCGCCGCCCGTGGTGATGTTGCCCCACTGGTCGGAGCCTCCGAGCTGAAGCTTGCAGCCCTTGGTCTCGTAGAGGTGGAGGAAGTCGTAGCCCTGGAGGAGCTGGTAGGTGAATTCAGTGAAGCTGAGGCCGTCGCGGGCCTCTCCGTTGAGGCGCTTCTGCACCGACTCTTTTGCCATCATGTAGTTGACGGTGATGTGCTTGCCTATCTCGCGTGCGAAGTCGAGGAAGGAGAAATCCTTCATCCAGTCGTAGTTGTTGACGAGCTCCGCCCTGTTGGGAGCGTCGCTTTCGAAGTCGAGGAAGCGTGCGAGCTGGGCCTTGATGGCCTCCTGGTTGTGGCGCAGTGTGGCTTCGTCGAGCAGGTTGCGCTCGGCGCTCTTGCCGGAGGGGTCGCCGATCATTCCTGTTGCGCCGCCTACGAGGGCCAGCGGCTTGTGGCCGCAACGTTGGAAGTGGCGTAGCATCATCACTCCGCAGAGGTGGCCTATATGGAGGGAGTCGGCTGTCGGGTCGATGCCGAGATATGCTGTGGTCATCTCTTTATTGAGCTGCTCTTCTGTGCCGGGCATCATCGTGTGGATCATGCCGCGCCAGGTAAGTTCTTCTATGAAGTTCATGTCGGTATGTATGTTTTGTTAATTGTTCCTGTTTATGTATTTTTCGATCACTCTGCCTACGGCGCCGAGCGTCTCTTTCGAGATGGCGTCCATGTTGTCGGCTGAGGTATGCCATCCGCTGAAGAATCCCTCGCCCTCGCGGTAGTCGATGATGTCGATGGTCGGGATTCCGGCCTTGATGAGCTCCACATGGTCGTCGTTGACGGCCGAGCCCATGCGGTTGACAAACATATCGCCGTAGCCGAGGCTTTTCGCTATGCTCCATATCTCGTCGGCGAGCGCTGGATTGGCGAGCTGGGAGAAATATTCGCGCATGAATGTCGCGTCAGGCGCCCCTACCATGTCGAGGAGTATCGCGGCCGAAGGCATGTAGCCCTGTATCGGAAGGTTGTTGGCGAAATGCCTTGTTCCGAGAGCCCAGCTCTCGTCGTTGCTCTCCTCGCCCCAGTCTTCGGCGTCGCAGAGGAGGATGTCGATTCCGGTGGTTTCATTCGTCTTTGAGAATGTCCTTGCCAGTTCCAGGATCACTCCCACGCCGCTGGCGCCGTCGTTGGCGCCGTCTACGGGCGCGGCATGCTTGCTTTCGTCGGGGTCATTGTCGGCCCATGGGCGTGAGTCCCAGTGGGCGAGCAGGAGTATGCGTCGCTCCGCGCCGGGATTGACGCGGGCGAAGATGTTGCGCATCGGAATCCTTGTTCCGTCGAAGGTCGTAAGGGTGGCTGTCTGTTCTGTCACATCCGCGCCGAAGCCTTTCAGCTTCGCCGAGAGCCAGTCGCCACACAGGCGATGGGCCTCCGTGCCCGGCACCCGCGGCCCGAAGGCTACCTGCCGCCCTACGTAGGCATAGGCGCTGTCGGGGGAAAAGGCCGTCAGCGCTACTGGGGCGACGTCGGCGTTTTCCTGCCGTGCATCGTCGGCGGCCGGGGTTTTCTTTCCGGCGCCGCATGAGAGGAGGAGTGAGAAAGCCGCCGCCATGCCTGCGGCCGCTCTGAATATTCGGGTGATGTTCATTTCAGTTTTTCGTTTATTTCCTTCATCGCGTGTTTCTCATGTCGCTTCGCAAGCGTGAAGTAGTCTTTCATTGTGGTGTTGACCGCATCGATGTAGCCTATCGTGCCATAGCGGAATTTTCCCTTCAGTATGTATTCCTTCATGAAGGTGCCCATCGTAGTGGTGAGTATCTCCATCAGCGGCACCTTGCGCGGCTCTGTGTCCTCATCCTTGCTGTAATGCTCCAGATGCCCTATGGCCTCGTTGATGGAGCCCGGAAGATGGATGATGGCGAGCTTCCTGTTGATGGCCGGAAGTCGGTCCGTGCGTCCGTAGACGGAAGGCATTATGGCGTCGTCATCGTTCCATACCGTTCCGCCCCGGTGGAAAAACCTCAGCTGGAAGTCAGGATAGTTGTTGAAGTCTTCCTTGTTCATGAGGAAGTTGCGGCGCGGGATGAAGAGGCCGTGGGTGTCACCCGGGTCGCTGATGAAGGCGTCGAGGGCTTCCTTCAGCTCCGGAGGGGCCATCTCTCCGGGACGCAGGAAGAGGATCCACTCGTTTCTCGCCTGCTGGATGGCATGGTTGTGGGCTGAGTATCCCTCGGTGTCTTCGCCGTGGGCGTAGACCACCCGGAGCCCTGTCTGGGTTGCGATCTCAAGGGTCTCGTCGGTGCTTCCTTTGTCGAAGATGAGCACTTCGTCGTAGTCGCTGACGAGTTCGATCGCCTTGCGCAGGTATTTTGCGGAATTATATGTTCCGATGATTACTGATATTGCCATCTTGTAAGGCTTGTGATTTGTTGTATTGAGCTACTTAGGCGCAAAATTAATAAAAAAATCCCGAATATGCAACGCGTAGCAGGCAAAAAGAAAATAGGTCGACTCACGTCGACCTAATTCCTTTAATTCAAACAACAATAACAACTTTTTCAGAACGCTTATAGCAATTAAACTAATCAATCTAATCAATTTTCCTGCAACTCAAGCCGACTGCTTTCCGGGGTCGCTTCCCCGCTGCCGTCTCTCTGTCTGAGTTACGTCTATTAAACGCGTCTGCTCCGTTGAATGTTCATTTGAAGTTTTGAATAATATGTCGTATTAACGATTATTTAACATCTGTAACATGTTTGAAATGCCTTCGGCATCCGCTTACTTGCTGAGACGGGCCTGTATATCAGCCGTTTCCTTTTCGTAGCCGGGTTTGCCGAGAAGCGCGAACATGTTTTTCTTATATGCCTCCACGCCGGGCTGGTTGAAGGGGTTGACGCCGAGCATATAGCCGGAGATGCCGCATGCCTTCTCGAAGAAGTAGATGAGTGCGCCGAGTGTGTACTCATCGAGTTTGTTGATCTCGATCTTGATGTTGGGCACGCCGCCGTCTACGTGGGCGAGCATAGTGCCGAGCTCGGCCATCTTGTTGACGTCGTCTACCCTCTTGCCGCCGAGGAAGTTGAGGCCGTCGAGGTTCTGGTCGTCGGTGGGGATGTATTTGTGGAGGAGCGGTTCCTTCACTGAGATCACTGTCTCGAAGATGGTGCGTTCGCCGTCCTGTATCCACTGGCCCATGGAGTGGAGGTCGGTGGTGAAGTCTACGGCTGCGGGGAAGATGCCCTTGCCGTCTTTGCCCTCGCTTTCGCCGTAGAGCTGCTTCCACCATTCAGCGAAGTAGTGGAGCTTCGGGTTGAAGTTGGCGAGGATCTCGATCTTCTTGCCGCTCTGGTAGAGGGCGTTGCGCACGCGTGCGTAGGTCTCGGCGATGTTGTCGCCGCCGGGTTCGGTGGTGTCCTTTTCCATCTCGGCCGCGCCGGCCACGAGCTTTGCGATGTCGAAGCCTGCTACGGCGATGGGGAGAAGGCCTACCGGAGTGAGCACAGAGAAGCGGCCGCCTACGTTGTCGGGAATCACGTAGGTCTCATATCCTTCCTGAGTGGCGAGGGTACGGAGGGCGCCCTTCTTCTCGTCGGTGATGGCCACGATGAGGTCTTTTGCCGCTTCCTTGCCTGCCTGCTCTTCAAGCTGCGCCTTGAGGAGGCGGAAGGCGATGGCGGGCTCGGTAGTGGTGCCTGATTTGGAGATCACTACGATACCGAATTTCTTATCCTTGAGGAAGTCCTGGAGTTCGGCGGTGTATTCCTCGCCGATGTTCTGGCCTGCGTAGAGCACTTTGGCGTGCTTAGGCTCGGGATTATTGATGAAGTCGGCGAAATTGTTGCTGAGGGCGGTAATCACGGCCTTGGCGCCGAGGTAGCTGCCGCCGATGCCGATGCAGACCACATAGTCGCATTTCTCCTTCAGGCGGTCGGCTGTAGCGTTGATGCGGTCGAGGAGAGCCTGTTCGGTCTCGGAGGGGAGCTTCACCCATCCGAGGAAATCATTGCCGGCTGCGCGGCCGGTGTTCACGTCTTTTATGGCCTCTACGGCTGCCGCTTCATTGGCGATATACTGCTTGTCGGCGAAATACACCGCATGCTGGATGTCTAAACTGACTGCTTTCATAGTTTTTTGATTATTTTGGGTTAAAACATTAATTAAAGTAGTAATGCATAATGCATAATTATGTGTCGCTGAATTTCAGCTTAAAATATTTTGATGATATATATTTAATTATAACAACTGATTATGAATTGTGCATTATGAATTATTAAAATTATGAGAATGTCTCTGCGAGTTCCTTCATGGCGCGGCGCACGTTGACTCCCTCGTAGAGCACGCTATGCACCATATCGAGGATCGGCATCTCCACCTGGAGGTCTTGCCGCTCGTTGATGTCATACATGCACTTCGTGCCGTAGTATCCCTCGGCCACCATGCTCATCTCCATCTTGGCCACCTTCACGCTGTAGCCCTTTCCGAGCATCGAGCCGAAGTTGTGGTTGCGCGAGAATCGGCTGTAGGCAGTGACGAGGAGGTCGCCCAGATAAGCGGAGCGGTCGATGTCGCGGGGCATGGGTGCGATCGTATCCACAAACTTACGCATCTCGCGGATGGCGTTGCTGACGAGCATCGCCATGAAGTTGTCGCCGGCCTTCATGCCGTTGACCATACCGGCCGCGATGGCGTAGACGTTCTTCAGCACCGCCGCATACTCTATGCCGTCGACATCGTCGGAGATGATGGTCTTCATCTTCGCCGAGGCGAGGCGGGAGGCGAACTGACGGGCCTTCTCGGTGTCGAGGCATCCGATGGTCAGATAGCTGAGGCGTTCGAGCGCCACTTCCTCCGCATGGCACGGGCCGCCGATTACGAGCATGTTGCCGCGCGGCACACCGCACACCTTCTCGAAATAGTCGGTGATGATCATGTTGCGGTCAGGCACTATGCCTTTCACGGCCGAGACGATGTTCTTCTCCGTGATGTCGATGTTGAGCTTGCTTATCTCCGAAAGGAAATACGGGGAAGGCATCGCCACCACGAGGGTGTCGGCGTCGGCCGCCACCTCGTTGATGTCGGCCGAGAAGTCGATCCGGTCGGTGTCGAAGCTCACGTCGGTCAGATAGGATGGGTTGTGGCCGTATTTCCGGAATTCCTCTATCTTGTCGTCGCTGCGGAGATACCATCCGATGCGGTCGCAGTTCTTAAGCAGAAGC
This sequence comes from uncultured Porphyromonadaceae bacterium, assembly GCA_947175295.1. Classification (GTDB taxonomy): domain Bacteria; phylum Bacteroidota; class Bacteroidia; order Bacteroidales; family Muribaculaceae; genus Lepagella. The sequence goes on along the minus strand of CAMWMK010000030.1, from coordinate 13,170 downwards.
TTGGCGATGGCTGTCGCCCAGCTTCCGCTTCCGAGAACGGCTACTTTTGATATATGGTCGTTGGAGTCCATGGTCACTCCTCCACTTTGTTCTCCTCTCCTTCGGCCTCGGCCTTTGTCTGCTTCTTTTCGGGACGCATCTGCGGGAAGAAGAGCACTTCCTGGATGGCGGTCTGTCCGGTCATGAGCATCGTGAGGCGGTCCATGCCGATTCCGAGTCCGGATGTCGGGGGCATGCCGTATTCGAGGGCGCGGATGAAGTCCTGGTCGATGATCATCGCCTCGTCGTCGCCTTTGTCGGCGAGCTTCATCTGCTCTACGAAGCGTTCATACTGGTCGATCGGGTCGTTGAGCTCGGAGTAGGCGTTGCAGAGCTCCTTGCCGTTGACCATGAGCTCGAAGCGTTCGGTAAGCTCCGGATTCTCGCGGTGCTTCTTGGTGAGTGGCGACATCTCGATGGGATAGTCGGTGATGAAGGTAGGCTGTATGTAGCTGCCCTCACACTTTTCGCCGAAGATCTCGTCGATGAGCTTGCCCTTGCCCCAGGAGTCGTCGATCTCGATATGCTCCTGCTTGCAGAATGCGCGGAGCTCCTCCTCGGTCTTTCCGGTGATGTCGAAGCCTGTGTGCTCCTTGATGGCGTCGGTCATCGTCACGCGGCGGAAGGGAGCCTTGAAAGAGACGGTGTTGTCGCCGATCTTCACGTCGGTGGTGCCGTTGACGTCGAGGCATATCTTCTCGAGCATGTTTTCTACGAAACGCATCATCCAGTTGTAGTCCTTATACGCCACATAGATCTCCATGCAGGTGAACTCGGGATTGTGCGTGCGGTCCATGCCTTCGTTGCGGAAGTCTTTCGCAAACTCGTATACGCCGTCGAAGCCGCCTACGATCAGTCGCTTCAGGTAGAGCTCGTTGGCTATACGCAGGTATAGCGGAATGTCGAGGGCGTTGTGGTGAGTGATGAAGGGGCGTGCTGCTGCGCCGCCGGGGATTGACTGTAGTATTGGGGTCTCCACCTCCATGATGCCGTGGTCGTTGAAATACTGGCGCATGGAGTTGAATATCTTGTTGCGCTTGAGGAATATCTCCTTCACTCCGGGATTGACCACGAGGTCTACGTAGCGCTGGCGGTAGCGCTGTTCGGGATCGGTGAAGGCGTCGTAGGCCTTTCCATCCTTCATCTTCACCATAGGGAGGGGGCGGAGGCTCTTGCTGAGCACCGTTATCTCCTGCGCGTGGACGGATATCTCGCCTGTCTGGGTGCGGAATACGTAGCCCTTCACTCCGATGAAGTCGCCGATGTCGAGGAGTTTCTTGAAGACGACGTTATACATGTCCTTGTCTTCGCCGGGGCAGAGGTCGTCGCGGCTGATGTAGATCTGGATGCGTCCTTCGGCATCCTGAAGGCTTACAAACGAAGCCTTTCCCATGATGCGGCGGCTCATGATGCGGCCTGCCACGCACACTTCGCGTCGCTCCGCGTCGTCCTGGAAGTTCTCCTTGATTTCCTCGCTGTGTCCGGTTACGACGTATTCAGCCGCCGGATAGGGCTCTATGCCGCGGTCGCGGAGGGCCTGCATGCTGTTGCGTCTTACGATTTCCTGTTCGCTCAGTTCCTGATTTGCCATTATATATATTGAGTTAATTTTAGTTATGCTATTGACCGTGCATCCCGCTCAGGAGGGTTGGGAGGCATCAATCCGCAAATATAACGAAAAAATTCCATATTCACGCCTTTCAGGACGGGAATATTGATGTTTCCTCATATTTATATAACAATTCATCCAAAATTGTTATTACATTATAGTATGGTCAGAAATCTTAATAAATCTTATAGATTCAGATAAAACATGGAAATCATCATAAACGGAATCGGGGATCTGCCGCGCGCCGCGGCGGAATTCCTTGCGGCGATAGGGGATAGGCGCATCGTGGCACTCAGGGGAAAGATGGGAGCCGGCAAGACTACCCTCGTTGCAGAACTGATGCGGCAGCTCAGGATGGACGACGAGGCATCATCGCCTACATTCGCCATAGCCAACGAGTATCATTCATCCGAGACAGGGCAGACCGTCTACCACTTCGACTTCTACCGTCTGGAATCATCGGCCGAGGCCTACGACATAGGAATAGAAGACTATTGGGACAGCGGCAATCTCTGCCTGATGGAATGGACGGAGAACATCGAGGACATACTGGCCGATGAGACACTTTTCGTGGATATCGAGGAGCTGCCCGACGGTTCCCGACGCATTTCCATGCAGTGACACACCACGCTACGTGCGTCCGGTAACTTTTGACGATATGAAAATATTGCATCTTGATGTGTTGGATTCCACCAACGCGTATATAATGAGGGAGGTCGCGTCGCTGGAGGCTCCCGTGATGGTGACGGCCTACAGGCAGACCGCAGGGCAGGGACAGCGGGGCAACTCGTGGGAGGCCGAGCCCGGGAAAAACCTCACTTTCTCCATCCTTTACCGTCCTGCCGGGCTGCCTCCGATGGCCCAGTTCGCCATGTCGGAGGCGGTGGCCCTTGCCGTAGTCGATTTCCTCGGCGTGCATGGACTGGAGGCAAAGGTGAAATGGCCCAACGATATTTATGTCGGCGACCGCAAGATATGCGGCATACTCATACGCCATTCCATTACAGCGACATGTGTAGACTACTCCGTGATCGGGGTCGGCATCAATGCGAATCAGACGGAATTCCTCAGCGACGCCCCAAATCCGGTATCCATGGCTCAGCTTACGGGCGACCGATACGACGTAGGCTCCCTTTACGCGGAAATAGCGGCGATTATGGAGTCGCGCTTGGAGCATATCGGGGAAGAGGACTGCCGGAAGGCTATCCATTCGGAATTCATGGGTAAGCTCTGGCGTGGCGACGGCAAGGAGCATCCGTTCATGGATACAGCCACCGGAGAGCGGTTTATGGCCTCGATAGCGGACATCGCCGTGCATGGCCCTATGACCCTACGCCTCTCCGACGGCTCTGAGCACACATATGCGTTTAAGGAAGTCGCCTTCATATAATGATTAATAATTAATCATTTATTGAACTCCAGCATTCGGTTTCGTCGGCGATTTCGGGGATGGTGGAGCTGTGGTAGACAGGGTTCTTTCCGGCCTTGCGTTGGACCTGATAGTCTTTGAGCAGGCGCATGGCATACTTTCCGAGAAGGAAGATGGCGAGAAGGTTGCAGAGCGTCATCAGTCCCATGCAGATGTCGGCCATTGCCCATGCCGCTTCCAGCGATGTGATCGCGCCTGCCATCACCATGCCTCCTACTGTAAGGCGGTAGGCGGGGATGACCCATTTCTTTCCGCTGATAAACTGGAGGTTGGTCTCTCCGTAATAGTAGTTGGAGACGATGCTCGTGAATGCGAAGAAGAATATGGCGACGGCCACGAATGTGCCGCCGATGCCTCCAACCTCCGCCTCAAGGGCCGACTGCGTGAGTGCGATGCCGCTCTCGCCGTTGCCCAATACTCCACTGAAGAGTATGATGAGTGCGGTGCAGGTGCAGATGAGGAGCGTGTCGGTGAAGACGGCCAAGGTCTGGAGGAGCCCCTGCTTCACGGGATGGCTTACCGAAGCCGTAGCCGCCACGTTTGGCGCGCTTCCTTCTCCGGCTTCATTGCTGAAGAGCCCCCGCTTTATGCCCATCATAACCGCGCTGCCTATGCCTCCACCAAGCGCCGCGCTGCCAGTGAAGGCCTCGCGGAATATCATGGAGAACACTTCCGGAATCTTTCCGGCATTCATGGCGATCACCGTTATGGCAAGCAGGATGTAGGCTATGGCCATCACCGGCACTACAATCTCGCTGAAGCGCGAAATGCGCTGTATTCCGCCGAATATCACTACAAGCGTCATTACCGATATGATGGCTCCTACTATTGCCGGATCCCACCCGAAGGAGACCCTGGCGGCGGCCGTAATGGTATTTGCCTGCACCGAATTGAAAGCGAGTCCGAACGTGATGGTGATGAGCACTGCGAATGTCACGGCCCACCATCGTTTGCCGAGACCTTTCTGTATATAGTAGGCCGGACCACCTTTGAAGGAATTCTCACCCTTCACCTTATATAGCTGTGCCAGCGTCGACTCCACGAATGCGGATGCCGAACCGAGCAGGGCAATGACCCACATCCAGAACACCGCTCCCGCGCCTCCGACGGCGATGGCCGTAGCCACGCCGGCGAGGTTGCCGGTGCCGACGCGGGAAGCGATTGAGACAGCGAAAGCCTGAAACGAGCTGACCGTATGGTGGGAATCCTTTCCGGAGTCGCCCTCCCGTTTGCCGGAGTTGGCGAGCAGCCGCCACATCTCCCCGAACATACGGAACTGCACGCCCCGGCTTTTGATAGTGAACCACATGGCTGCCACCAGCAGCAGCCCGATCAGCAGATAGCTCCAAAGCCAATCATTAAGGGTATTGATTATATCCATATCAGAATGCAGCGGCGATGTTTCTAATGGCGGAAAGTCTCTTCATAAAGGAAGAGTCGGATTTTGCTTTCTGCATATTGTATGCACCCTGAAGGTTTAGCAGGAGGTCAGCGGGAATATTGATTGCCGCTTCTATCAGCAAAGCCAGTTCGGTGTTTACAGCTCTCTTACCCTTGATCACTTCATTTAAGAGCGAAGGGCTGACGCCGATGTTTTCAGCCAGTTTAGCCTGACTGATACCGTCAGCTTCGAGCTCATCCTTTATCAATTCACCCGGATGCGTCGGTTCGAAAGGATCGATATTGTTAGCTATCATCTTTGGATCTATACCTTGAATGTTTATCATATCAGCTGTAATGATTTGAAAGTTCAACAATACTGCAGATGGTCAGGATTGGATCATCTGTATTTTCCGAAATCTTGAATTCGATTCTATACTGATTATTGACACGAATGGAAAATAATCCAGCCTTATCGCCTTTCAATGCTTCAAAGTTAAGCGAATTGATTCTAAAGAGATCCTCTTTTCGAGAGGCCCACTTTAAATAATCAATACCCCTCTTGTAGCGTTTTATGATATCAGGGCTGAACCTATGTCTTTTATCGTGGCAACTACCTTTTGAGTAAAGGTCACGCAGATAATCTTTTTCGAATTCTACAATCATAACATATAATTATTATGCAAAGATATTATTTTTTTCTTGTATTCACAAATTTGTGAACCTTTTTTAACCATCCTTTTATAAAAGAAAGAGATAAGAGTGTCTTAGCCTGAAGTTCCATAAGTGCATAGAGATCTTTCATTTACTACATGTGCCACACGCGTAGGAGCGGAGTGGCTGAGAGTGCGTGAGGGATTCGTACTCTATTGTGAGCGACTGAGCGCAGAGTGGAATGCGCTGTGGCGGCATCGCTACACTGGCCATACACTTCGAATGCTAAATGAAAGATTTGTGAATGGTACACGGTTCTTTCATTTACTATCAGTAGTCAGCGGTCAGCGTAGCGATGCCGCCTCATGCGCTCTCAGCTCCGGGTGCAGCAGACTGAAATGGAAGCCCTATACCTCAGCGCCCTCTGCCTCTCTGCCCCTCAGCGAGATAATTCCGCCGAATGGATATCCTAAATGAAAGAGCCGTGTGAATGGTAGAAAAAAATTGAAGAAAGTTGGAGAAAAATTTGGTGGAATCAGAAAAAGTTATTAACTTTGCATTCGCAATGCCCAGGTGGCGGAATGGTAGACGCGCTCGTTTCAGGTGCGAGTGCTGAGAGGCGTGCAGGTTCGAGTCCTGTTCTGGGCACAAAATAAACCCCTTAACTCATTGAAGTTGAGGGGTTTGTTATTTGTTGGGTATAAACAGGGTATAAACTTTAAACACTATCAAAGGAAATAGTTCTTCTATCGGCATAAAAAATGAACCGCTCAACCTCACGGCTCAACGATTCATAACTAAAGGATATTCCCAGATGTGGGAATGTGTTACAAAATTAATCAATTCTGAACAACCTTACAACCGATACAGGATTAAATGTTAATCTTGCCGATTAATATTTTTCTTTTCCTGTGGTTTTCTCGGTCGCTTGTGGCGTTCTCTGGGGTATGCTTTCAATCCAGAGGCTCTAAGAGCATAGCGGTTAATTGCTCGCTGTAAACTTGGAATTGTCAGAAATCTTCTACTCTTCCTAATCGGCAATACAGCTTTAAGCCTCTGAATATCACCAAAACCAAGCACCTTTGCAAGAGAATCATTAAGCCTGTATGCCCTCTCTCCAAAGGGGTTGTTTAGGATTATAAAGCTGAGGCAATATCCATTTACATGAGTTCTGTAAGCCTGTATATGTCTTGCAACATCCCATATAAACCAAGGCACAGCCTCGCTTTCATACCTTAGCTGTCGGCAAAGATATTCATCCATGATTGGATAACATTCTCTTAGCCATTGTTTGAAGCCTCCTCCTCTTCCCATGCCTCCAGAGCTTTGAAGAGTGTAACCAAATCTTTTGCCAAGTGGTGAGCATACTCAAAAGAGCACAGCACCATTGGCTTGCCGTTTATTGTCAGAACTTCACAACCGCCCTCTTGAAGTTCCAATTCCCATACAAGCTGACTTTCATCTGGTCTGGGCAAAGATATGCCGCTTGCAGTTATGTACCGGTGTGGCACTTGTGCGCCCTGTCGGCTCTGGTTGCCGTGTCTGGATCTGTTTTGTTTTTTTGTGTGCATACAATTTAATTTAATGATTAATACTCTGGGTTGCATCTATCGGCTTACCGATAAAATCTAATCGCCTGTGCAATCTTAGCGTCAAGTTCTGTTATAGCCTCGCTGGGTCGTGTCAATCCCTCCCTTATCTTACAAGCATCTTTAACCGCCTGTCTAAGGTCATAGGCTTGCTTAGTTGTCAACTCTCCTCGCCTCTGGGCATCGGCTATCTGGTTTATCATAGCAACCTCACCGCCCACTCGCTCAACCATTGACAATACGCCCATTTTATACATCTGCTGTTTTGTAGTCATAGCTTGGAAATTTAGAACTATCTCATTAGTCTTGCTTATTGATTGGTATGCTTCACGCCATCGGTTTAGCATATCAATGTAGAACTTTTCTTCATACAGCAAAGCACCTGTAACCCTCGGCACATGAAGAGCTGATTCAAGTTTATGTGTGAACCGCTGTTCATATCTCAAAACATTGGCATTACTGAATACTTCTGGAATCGGCTCTCTCTTGGCTCGCTGTTCTTTAACTTTGTTATAGAAAAGAAGAGTGCTTTCCTTTCCTGTGTAATACACTGAATCTGGTTGCTGTAATCGGCTGTGTGCTTTCATCATTCCTAAATGATTTAAGTAAACCGATACAGGGTGCTTGACAATTATATTGTCGGCTATATCCAATCTGGTGACGCTTGCAAGATTCATTGGCAAGTGAAGAGTATCTGAAATTTTCTCAACTGCTTGCTTTATATCGGCTCGCCCCATACATTGAAAGTTATCTCCTAAAAGATATTTGCAAAGTGAGCCGTTACCTATCTTTACTTGAAACCGATTGACTGAAACCTTTAATCCCTCCAGAGTACCTGTAACAACGGGCATACCATTATAATCATGTATTCCCAAAGAATCTGCTTCAAGGTATTGGGGAAGCTCCTCTAAGAAGCTCACCCCCTCCACCTCCTCTTGGGTTATCTTAAAGTTAACCGTGTCAAGCATCATGATTACCGATTTAGGAATTTTCTTTGTATTACTATGGGAAAAGGGTTGTATCAACATTTGTTGGCTGTGCCCTGTGTCTTAATTCCTCTATTTCTGAATCAAGCTCACCATCTGCAAACAGGTTAAAAAGCTGTCTGGAATTATGCTTTTGCCCACGCGCTACAAATATTTCAACCTCCTCTTCTGATTTATTGAACTTGAAAAGAAGAGCATCTTTAGTGCCTCTGGCATCACCATAACCCAAAAGAGGTGTGTTGAGGTCTGGAACATACAGGCTTGAAAGATTCTTTCCATTAGTTAGTGCCCTGTCAGCTTTTCTTTTGGCGTGCGCGTTGAATTGCTCTGGCACATCACCCAGATAAAAGAAGAATCTTTTTACTTTGGCTCTCTTGGCTATCACCTCAAAAGGCTCATAGCTATTTGTTGAAGCCGTGCAATCATATCGGTGTGAAGTTACTTTCTTTATCTCGGCACACATGTAATAATCGGTGAGTATCATAGCGCACCTCCTTTCATGCAATAAGCCTGTGCCTTATCGGCTATCTCGGCTGAGGTTGCCACGCGGTTGGATTGAAGCCAAGATTCTAACTCGGCTCTGTTGAAGTAAACCATTTTGCCCTGTGGCTTATAGTGAGGCACTGCCCCTTGCATAGTTAACTTATACAGGTGGCTCATGCTCACGCCCATGTAAGCTGCTGCCTCTTTTGCTGTCAGCACTTCTTTAGTGCATACCATCAAATTGGCTGTTACCAAATCGGTAATCTCTCTTATTTCTTTAGCATCCATTTATGAAGATGTTTAAAGGTTAATAAAAGAGGCTCTGGGTTGGGCACGTCTGCTTGCCCTTTGCCTCGGTTATCTGGTGTTATCTGATAACATCGGCAAAGTTACAAAGCAAAAGACGCTATTAAAAGGGGCTTAGATTAGTCTAATTTAAGCCCAATAAAAAAGCCCCATAATTGGGACTTAGAGTTCAATCAAGGAATAAGTTATATATATCGGTCCGCCATCTAACTACATCGGCTCGCTTATAGTCCAACTCGGCATTAGTCAAGTCTGCTGATAGCTTTTTTACATCAAAAAATTTTTCAAGCGCGTTGATTGGTCGGGGGTGTGGATAAATTTTACTAAGAAAATAACCCAACTGAGCTTTACCACCCCTCCCTCCTATTGCAACCCATTCAAGCCCTGTGGAGGTGGTATTTATATATCCGCGCTCCATTGCTCGCTTAAAATACTTTCTCGCCTCTGTTGTATCTAATTCAACAGGCAACCTCAACCCCTCGGTGCTATCCTCTGGCTCTGTATCTATGCTCAAATAATCCCTTGCAACTTGTTCAATAGATTGTTTAATGAAGATGTTAGCCAATCTAATACAGGCATCGATATTCTCCAATGAAGTTTTGATAGTGCTTAAATCGTCTTGATTGTAATATTTCATTAAAATATTAGTGTCAATAATAGAAACTCTATTATTATTCTCATCCCACTCCTCAAATAATTTGCTATCTTCAAGAAACTCTAACTTTATACCTATAATTTTGATTCTATTTTCCACGACTTCTTTAGCGGGCTCATCACCAATTAAAGCATCGGTTAACCATTTCCCGATATTATGATACAAGTTAATTAAGTCTTGGTTTAGGTTTGTTATTTCATTAAGGTTAATAGGCGTACCCTCTCCATTATATTGGTTCATATTGAGTATAACAATACAAGTCCTAAAGTTTAAGGCTCTGTTATATAATTCAAGATATTGATTAAGTATGTCTATAAGATTCATGCTCTGAAAAATTTTAAATAAAAATTTTGGTCGGTGCTCACATTGTATTTTTTAGCCTGTCAAGGGGGGGTGCCCCCTCCCTTGTTAAAGGTTGGGGGTAAATAAACTCTTCATTGCATCTGCTTTCAAGCTGTCAACTGCTCTTGTATATTTCTCGGTGTGCTTCAAACCGCTGTGCCCCAACAGGCTTGCAACTGTCTTAATGTTTGCTCCATTGTTAAGGATATTAACAGCAAAACTATGTCGCGCACAATGCCAAGTAATATGCTTGTCTATCTCGGCTCTCTTAACCCAATGCCTCAACGCTTTTAAACACATCGTGTGGCTCGGCAAAGGGAATATCTTTTCATCCCTTGCACCCTCACCGATTATTTGAAGATGCCAATCTTCCAGAGGAAGCACAACAGCACTTGCACTGCTATGCCCCTTTGTCTTAGCTTGCTCAAATTTAAGCATCCTGTTGCTGTAATCAACATTTGAATAAGTAAGCTCACGCACATCACAGAACCTCAGCCCAGAATATAGACAAAAGATAAATGCTCTTCTTATATCGGTGCTCTCTCCATGATAGTGAGTGCTGATTAACTTGGTTATCTCCTCCATGCTCAACACATCTTTTTTCAGTGAGCCGTTATCAATCTTGATGCTCACACCCTCACAAGGATTCTTTCTAAGAATATCTACCTCAACGGCTCTCTTGATTATCTTTTTGAATCTGGCATAAAGTGTGTGTGCGCCCTCGCCTCTGAATCGGTGTTGTAAGTATTCAGTAAAAGCAATCATCATATCTTTGTTGAGGTGCTCTGGCTTGATTCTATTGCTAAACTTCACATATTCTGGAGTTGCTTTAAGGAAGTCAATAAAAACATCGTGCGCCCTCTTGATGTGCCTCTTATCTCCTTTGGTGTATGATTCATAATAACCCCACATCCAAGTGAGGAAATTAATATCATCATGCTTTTTCAATCTGTAACCCTCTGCATCTTCCAACAGCTGTTGCCCTCTTTCAAATCTAATCTTCTTTGCAAGCTCCAGAGTTGCTTTATTCTGAATCTTTTCTGCTGTGCTTCTCGGTGCTTGCCAAAGATAGAGGCTTAGATATTCACGCTTATTAATTACTCGCTTATACTCCTTGCCTGTCTTACTGCTCACGGCTACTTCAAAGCCAAGATAGAAGTCAAGGAAGAGGCTTTCACGCCCATCGCTAAGAACCTTTGCCCCTAACTTGGGGTTATCGGTGCTGTCAGTGCTCACCATGTAGGTGTTATCACTCCTGTAATTCTTTTTCTTTGCCATCTGGTTTTTATCCTTTAGTTTCCTTTAGTTTTCTATACTGCAAAGTTAATAAAAATATCTGAAATCTGGGTATAAACCAGGTATAAACTTTTAACAAAATAAGAGAAAATATTAGAAATAAACTGATACCTCAAAATTATAATCCACGTTGATTATTAGATATATAGCTTTCTTTTGCTTTCTTATAAATTCCCTTGAAAACTCGGTTTAGTGCCTGTTCTGGGCACCCCGTAAAATTGCAAGTAGCTGAAACTTAGTTACTTGCAATTTTTAATTTCAGCCCGTGTCAACCAACCCCGCGCTAACACCCCATTTCAACCGAAATAAGGTACTTTGAAGCGGACTAAATAAATCGAATTAAATTCTTTAACTTCTATAAAAAAAGTATGGCAACGTGTTCTATATGTAAAAAAGATATAGGATTCTTCTCAAGAACCTATACCTGTATATACTGTGGTAAGACTCTATGTAAAAAATGTATCACAAAATTAGATGCAGCAGATGAAATTTTAAGAATCTATGGGCTTCTCGATTTACCTCATGCTGATGTCATCTGTTCATCTGTCCCATTATTTAGTACCCGAAAAGACGTTTCATGTTCATCCTGTGCTGTTCAGTTTAAAACTGAGATAGCTAAGATTTTTAACGCAATGCGTTCAACTGTTAAGGTTGAATTGCTTCCAGCTACATATCATGGAAGACGGAATATAATTGGAGGCGGGATCGAAATAGAATCTGGTTGGCATCAAGACTGGGACTACTGCGACAGTGAGTTAATTGTACAAGCTCGATATTATGGTTGCGATTGCGTGATGAAGATAGAGAAATATCGGGACACTGAAACAGTCGAAGAACGCAAAGACAACGGTAAAGGATATTATACACGCTCATATACTATTTGGAAAAAAGTTGGAATAGCTTATAAATTACGGAAATGATATCAACATACGAAGAGTATTTAGCTTTTATGTCAAAGCAGGCTATTTACATCTCGGGCATTCCGCACCAAACATATTCATCTGATGAAGGGCAAGATTGGTCAATCGTACCATCTGAAAAAGCAGAAAGAATTAAGGCTATTATAAATGGCCCTTTATGCCCTATAGAATATTTTAAATCTACTTTTCGGGTTTTGTTCTATTTACGAGAACCTTATTATTGCCAAGATGATTGGGATGATGATTGGAGAGGAGGTGAAAATCAAAGTCTTACTTATGGAGCTAAAAATTATAAAGACATAACAAATCATACTTATAAACATTTGATAGAATTTATATTTTATCTTAACAGGATGATAAATGAGGGAAATAATTATCCTGCGGACTTTAAGGATTTGTTAATTCAAGAACAAGCGATGCAAGCAGCAAGATCCCATTTATGTGTTTTGAATGCGTGTTGGTTCCCTCATGTTGGGAGTTCCTCAAATATTAATAATTGTATAAATTGGCTGTTGAAAAATGAAGATTTCTTTGACCAATGTACAACTTTATTCGCTCCAACTCTAATTATTGGTGCTGGAGTAATTAAACCACAGTGGAAAGAAAATTTAGGATGCTATAAATTATTTGATAGAATTCGTCAAGGTTATCTGACACCAAAGGATTTATCTCAATATCATATTGATCCTTTCTCCAATAATAAAGATCATACTTTTCTTATTGATAATAAGTTATACATAAATACATTCCATCCTCAGAATTTTGATACTTATGCAATAGCAAAATCTATTTCTTCTTTATATTTATTGCATCAATCCCATAAATTAATTTGGAATTAATACTTAGATTTGACTTTTGGTACATACGGTATCAAGAGTCGGAGTTTCCTTTTATCTGAAGATGAATTGGGTCCCATCCGGGTCAATGTATATAATAGGTTACTAAAAGCCGGGAATCTAATCGGTATAACTTTTAGAACTGTGTGTAATTCTGAAATCATAGTAAACAATTGTCTAAAAAGAGTGTCCATATTTATAAGAATATAATAACTGTCAACTCAAAAGATCTAGTCTAAGAAGAAGGTAAGAATTCACCCAAGTACAACCTTGCAGATTCAACTTACGACAATGTCGGCTACAACCTCTGGAAGCTGTAGCCGACGTTGTCATTTATTGGATATCTCACTTTGCGAGCTGTCGTACCGGAGTCTTCATGATGGCTTTAGGATGGAACTCCTTCCATTTCTGGGGAGGCATGATCCGGAGTTCATCTTCGGATGCTTTCTCAAAGTACGGCATGGAGTCAATGACCGAGCTGAGGTATAGCTGCGGATTGATGTCGTGGTTGCGGCATGTCGCAAGCAACGACTATATCACGCACATGTTTCCGGCTGATTCATGATTTAGATAATGCTTACAGTTATATTTCCAAGTCATTACGAAGAGCATTCAATAATTTTTCATATTCAACTTTATAACGCTC
>CAMWMK010000029.1 GCA_947175295.1 uncultured Porphyromonadaceae bacterium | reverse complement strand
CCGTTCATGAAAAAAAACAAGAAGACGATATAACCATTCATATTGCGAATGGATTAAGACAGGTAAAGTTAGCCAAAGAAGGGAAAATTCGTCTTAACACCTTAGATAATCTTTTAGATGAACTGGACGATTAGTACCGTTCCTGATTTTGACAGGGAAGTCAAACGTTTGGCGAAGAAATACAAGAGTCTTCGCTCCGATTTATCGCAATTCCAAAAGGAACTCATCCAAAATCCTTTTTTAGGAGTAGAAATACTGCCCGGGGTTAGAAAAATGAGAATGGCTATTGCGTCCAAAGGCAAGGGCAAATCCGGAGGAGCAAGAATAATCTCATTCTTAGCTGTAAGCGACTGCGAGAGTGGTCAAATCACCCTTTTGTATATTTACGACAAAAGCGAATCTCCAAATATTCAAACAGATTACCTAAAAAAGTTGTTAAAAGACTTGGATTTATGAAGAATCTATTTTATATTTTCTATTTTTTAGTCTGATTTATTTTGAAATATGATTAGGATTGCTTACCTTTGCAAAAGCACAAATCTCAGATTCGTGTAAAAACCACCGTTTGCAAATCTCAGATTCGTGTAAAAATCATTGTTTACAAATCTCAGATTCGTGTACGGCCAAATACGGCCAATACCTATCCACGTCATATCTCATCCACGACAAGGACCTAAAAATTGAAGACGACATCATATACCTTCCCATCTACATGACACCACTACTATGATTCTGACTCATAAGATAAGCATCCGCCCCGACTGAAGTCGAAGCGGATGCCTCCAATATAAATCGTCTCTCTATCTCTTCTTTGAAGATGACTTCTTGGAAGCCGGAGATGCCTGAACCTGCTTGAATACCATAGCCTCGTTTCCATAGGAATCAAAGGCTATCAATATCGGTTTCCCATCTGATTCGCTTATCTCCATATAGGACCGGTCTCCGGTAGAATCATAGATATTCATATAATCCCCGGATATTTCCCAATGCATACCGCTGTCGGTATCAGGTTTCTGCCCCTGAATAGCAATAGTCCCGGTCATCCGATTATTGGCTTTGAAACGATAAGTTACAGTAACTTTCGTTCCTCCCATAGAGCCATTTCCACGGAAAGTCTTACCCGTAAAATCGAAAGCGAAGGCTGCTACCGCCACCACCACACTCATCAATAAAAAAATCAATCTCTTCATAATCTCATTTACACGAACTCAACTGGGTTTTATTATAGTTATTTTTACCATCCTACCTCAATACCAATCATTTGCTCAATAAAAGAAGCCATCGAAAAACGATCATTGCGTTTAAACGTTCTTGAGGCAATCTTTTTCCCACCTAATGTCCAAATGTCAATAATAGCACCATTATAATTTTCATAGCCCAACGCGATTCGTGTATCCCGACCATTATCAGGACCGTACATTCCTCCACCAAGAGCATTTGGATCATAAATACAAGGAATCAATAACTTGCCGGTTTTTACATCAATAAAACCCATTTTCCCTTTTTTATATACACGTCCATCTTCTCCGTAGCTACTATATCCTGTTATTGGTCTATTGGCTTCAGTTATATCAATTCTAATCAAATCTCCATTTGAATCAGTAACATATACGATGTGATCTATGTCTGAATCTTCTTTAATATGAGAATACTTACATGGTAGAATTTCTTTGCCATCAACCGACACCAAACCATATGAATTATCCTTTTTAACCTTTAACCACACATCTTTTATATCTTGCATGAATCGATATAGTTTTTCGACACTTTGAAATTCACATGGCAGAAGTTCCTTTCCACTATAGCTATATATTCCCTTCAGACCATCTTTAGAAACAACGATATTAGGGATCTCATCTATTTTTCCGGCCCAGCCTCCGACAATGCTATCAAGACTTTCTATTGTATCAAATTTTGGTTCTACTATATTTTCAATACGTCCTTCAGACACACAAACCCATCCATTTTTCCTGTCTTTTGTAATTTTCTCAATATTTTCTTTAATTTTAGAAACTCCTGTTATTCCTGATATTATGCGTTCCCCTTCAGGATCATATAAAGCTAATACATCTTCATATTCTATCCATGGAAGATGAAGATAAGAAATTACGATGCTGTTTGGAATTGGGATATCTACTGATTTCTCATGCAGCCCCCATATTCTTGATTTATCTTTACCAACAAAATTGATTATACAATTAGGATTGTTAGAACATATTTTATTTGCAAATCGTTCTGTCTCTGCAATAAGTTCTTTTTCATCCGAATACTCATCAATAACTATTGTGAAAATGTCTATAGGTTTAATTAAAGATAGAATATCGAGAGATTCATCGGTAATTCTTTTATTAGAAAGGAATTTCTTATTATTTGATATGTCTTTGAACGATGGTGCCAAAATTATTGAGTCCTTATATAATAGTCCTTTTTTTCCTGTTTTAATATCTTGGACTAATTGATAATTTCGATCAAATAAAGATATCGAATATATACTTCCTTCCCTGATTAGAAATTCACTACCAAACTTTTCTGTCTTATAGAAACCATCCGGAGAATCAGCTGGTGTATAATTACCTTCCCTATAATAATAGGGACGATATAAATCATTAGCGCTATATATTCTACTTCCTGAATACAAATATTCATTATCACTAACATTTATTTTTTTCACCTTACTATTATCAGACATCTGTAGGATTCCTTTTTTATTATAAATCCTATCATTAAATAAAATATTCGAATCTGGCAATATCCGTGTTGTCATTTCCTTACGAGTAGCCTCTTCTTTTACTCCTTCTGTTCCGTCAGCATTCAAAGTAATCCATTCTTTGTCATTCACTTCCCCCCAAAATACACAATCTGGAGACACTGAAATTGAATCATATTGTAGACTTACTGGACCACTATTTGTCATTAGACACCATCGATTTTTATCTTTTACTCTAAAAAGAGGATTATTATCTTCTTTAAGAATACAGTTTGGAGAAGGAAGTATTTCTACATATTTGCTCTTTATATATTCTTTCCCTGTTTGGAAGATAACTCCCCTCTTACCATTTTTAGTGACGATTGCATACCCCTCGCAAAAAGGTTGAATTTCGTCATATTTTGGTTTTATAATAGTCTTTTTTTTAGACATATCAAAAACACCGAACTTTCCATCTTTACTTATAATTATTAATTTAGGCTTTACACTTTCATCGTTATCTGCCTTAGTCTTACTGGATTTATGAGTTGTGGAAGAATTTCCATATGTTTTTGGGTCAAATGGGGATATACCATACTGAGCATAACTCGGTACTATAATCACAAATATCAGTAATTCTAAAAATAATAAATACTTAATTCTATTCATCTTCATTTCTTTCTAAGGTTATACTTGCTGGCCATCAACTTTAGTGACGAGTTTCTTTGAAGTAAATAAAGATCACTCTTTATTTCTTCAATCATTGGAATAAGCTTCTCACAAACCATAGTTTCATCCGCAAAAAGCTTCTTACTGATCTTTCCAAAATTCTTCGTCGTTATTTCAATTCCATGTCGTTTTGCAACCTTTCTGATGATTTCCGTAAGCTTTGGAAGAGCTTTTAGATTTGCCACCTCGTCAGAAAGAGTTTGACTCATCAATGGAGTGTGATCAATGTGGATATCTCTCAATCTGCCTACTGCCATAGGTGCTATTTTATCATAAGCATCATTTGTCTCTGTGCATACCACATAGTCTCGATTATCATCTTCTTTACATGAGATATCCACTCGCTTAGACTGCGAATCTATTGTAAGATAAGACATATCCTGCAATGCGACCGAACCCTCATTTGTAAGAACTAATATTTCTCCCACACAATCATTAATCCATTTTATCAGCCAATCATAGTCTTTCTCAGAGGATAGATCGTTTTTCTGAGAATACCTGAAAAGCTTACGGATAATTCCAATTGGATAGAAGACATCTTTCTTTCCACTCATCCTGTTCTGCGTCAAAAGCCTGAAACGGAAATTGTCTTCTAATGACTTGTAGTCGTAGACCTCAATTATGTCTGATACTATGTGCTGAGAGTCTATAGATTCAAACTCCATCGGAAAAGAATCGTTGAGTTCCTCTATCTCTTCCTCATCAGGAATGTCCTCCATTTCTTCCATCAAAAAATCCCTGTATCTCCTCAGACTAGATCGACAGTCGTTGAGCTTCTTCCGTGTTCCACTATCAGTATTGAAAGAATCAATCATTTTTGAGACATTGCGATCCACATCATCTAATAAAAGCATGACTTCCGCATCTCTATTATCCAATATAAGTTTTGAAAGAATGGTATAGAAATCTGTACCATTCTTGACATCGACATATTTATTCAGAGAATTCATATATGATATATACGAATCAGAAGAGCCTTTGCTTAAGCCACATCTTTTCTGTAACCATTCCCGATAATCTTCTTTCCTGTAAAGCCCATCAGAATGTAACGGCGATCTTTCGTTCACGATTTAGCGTTTATTATCTATGCCGCAGTCTCCCCTCCGAAGCGTTAAGTCAGCAAACAAAAAAGCGTGGGATCCGTACTCGTCGCCGTCCCACTGCTTGAGGCTTCTGGCATTGCCCTGGTCGTAAGGACGGCAACGCAGAAGCCCACGCTCGTATATGTAAGCTATGCCTTCGGCTTTAGCCCACATGTGGGCCCCTCTGCCGAAAGCATGACATTACATCACTGCGGGCATCTACAGCTGCCTTGTCCTTGACGACCACTGAAATCTGCCAGAATTCCAAACAGTCAAGAGACAAGCGCTTCGTAAACGCTCTTTATATATCTCCAAGACACCGGAGGAGTCTCCTCCGATGTCTTGGCGCAAAATTAATAATTAATTTCCTTACTTCCAAATAAAATTCCGGAAATCCACCTCAATCTCAACACTGTGTTGAGGACGCAGTCCGAAATAACAAGCCTTACCTCATGGACTGAGCCAACTTGATGGATATCTTGTTGAGACGTGCAGCCTGGGCTGCGGAAAGATTGGAGCCGGCATTCTCCAGCTTCTTCTGCAGCGACTCGGCAGACTCCAGCATCGATGCGTATTCCACCATGGCGGAAATGTCGCCCTCATTCACCTTCTTGGCATAGGCCACCGCCTTATCGATGAATTCCTCATACTCGTCTAGGACCTTATCCCAGTCTTCGCTGCCAGAGGATGCGGAAGCGCCATCATCAGCAACCACTTCTTCCGCTACGACTTCCTCTGCTACTTCATCTGTAGCCGAAGATGACGAACCCCAGTCCTTCTTCGCTTTTGAAGTCACCCTGAACTTTGTAATCTTCTTTACATCCGACTCATCGACATTATGATGCAGGGGCATCTTAAGATTACCCACATCTCCGACCTTAATCCCTTCAAGAGTATCACGGCCATCAATTGAAAATAAATCTTCATCCGAAACTATTACCTCGTCGTTCTCGTCAAGAAGTTCAAGACCCCATTCCAGATCTTTCACAGAGCCTTCCGCTGTACGCTTGACACTTACACTCAGATTAAAGGAATAATTGTCTTTCACCGAGAGTGTGCGAGGCTTGTCGACTACTTCAAACACATCTCCGGCCGGGCCGAGGATTGAAGTCGTCATAGGCGTCACTGTCTGTTCTGTCTTTTTTTCGCCGCAGGCGCCAAGGCCAAGGAGCATGAGCAGCGACAGCGCCATGCTTCCGATCTTCCATGCGGGAACGATTCCCGCCATTCTTTCTTTCTTCATGATGATTCCGTTTTTGAGTTATGAAATGTTTTCGCCTGCAAAGTTAATGCTATTTGTCCATGATTGGAAATTCCATTTTAGTCCATTTTTCTGTCCACCATGGACTCCTTTAAGTCTATTTCAAATATTTTCACTAATTTTGAATCCGCAAAAAACAAACGGCTACCGTTGCCTCGTAGGGACGCACGGCCCGTGCGTCCGCTACCCCATCAATTAATATTGACACATGAAAAAAAGACATACAATAGACACCGAACAACTCCAACGACTCAAAAAGGAAGTCGAACAGCGGCTCCCTTTCCCTATAAAGTCTCCCGACGACTATTCCCGTCTCTCCGACCTATTGAAAGCAGAAGGTTGTGGCACAGTCAGCGCCACAACCCTTAAACGCATATGGGGATACATATCCGACACCGGCGCAGACTACCGTCCCAACGCCTATACCATAACTGCACTTTGCCGCCTAATTGGATTCAAAGACATTGAAGAGTTCACGGCAGCCGACGTCCCCGTCCAGTCACGCGAATACACCGGGACGTTCGTAGAAAGTCGCAGTCTGCCCAAAGACACCATAGTAGAGCTACGATGGCAGCCAAACCGCGTCTGCACCATGATATATCTCGGTAATACTCTGTTTAAAGTAATCGATGTGGAGAATTCCACTACACTGCGCAAAGGTGACGAAGTGGAATGCGGCTGCTTCACGCAGCACGCTCCCGTATATTTCCCACGCGTATTCCGCGAAGGATCACACCCCATGACGGCCATGGCAGGAGCAGCCTCCGGCATCACCTTCTCCATTACTTTGCCTGATCCTGAAGTTCCTTCAGATGCCCCATAACCTCATCCATCTTCTTATTGGCATCGACCACATATTCCCAATATGTACTTAGATATATGTCAGCCTCAATAGGCTTGTATCCGGCCGACAACAGCTCTTCCAGCATATGGTCGGCTATGTCATGGGCCAACCGGTTCCGCTCTTCTTTCGAATCCTTCCATGCTCGCCTGTCCCTGTCAAAATATACGTCGTATACAGCTATCGCGCTGTCGAGCATCTGTGTATGCTCAAACAATATATCCCAACCATTCGGCCCTTCATCCGATTCTGTGGCATCCACAGCCGATACTGTTGACCCGGCTACCGTATCCGCCGTAGAGACCATATATGGATCATCTCCCGGCGTGTGTCGGTCCGGTTTTTTCCCTGTCAGTTCCTCAAACAGTCCTATTACAAGCCCCAGGACTAACATCACACCATAGAAAGTCCCAACCCACCACCAGAAACTCCTTTTACGTGGCTTATGTTCTGAGTCAAGCATTTCGACAGCATCTTGCATCGTCAAGCGCTTGGCCGGATTCTCCTTCAGGCATCCTTTTCTCAACTTGCGGAATTTCCTTTCAGGAAGCAGCATGTCCAATATTCTCCCGAAAGAATACACGTCGGAACGAGAATCACCCACATATGGCTTCTGCTGCTCCGGAGCTCCGAATTCATCCGTGCCGAGCGACTGCTTGTAGATCACCGAGTCCTCGCTGTCCCCGAGTCCTATGTCGATTATCTTCGCCTCGTTCCTGCGTGTTACAAGGATATTGTCCGGCTTCAAATCCCGATGCGACACTCCCATTGAATGCATATAGGCGAGGGCATCCGCTATCTGGCGGGCTATTCCCACCCTATCCTTCTGCGGAATCGATTTGTTCTTCCAGAGATAGTCTCCCAACGTTATCCCATCGATATATTCCATTACAATCACCGGCCCTACTGTTGGGTGCGTCTCAAAACCATATATCCCTGCAATCCCCGGATGGCTTATCCGAAGTCCGAGCGAATACTCCTTGCGCAGACGTGCCGTCTCCTCCGGATGCGAGCGCAACGCCTCCGGTAATCCCTTGAGGATAAACCTCCTCCCCTCTCTTACCGTCAGCCACAGCAGATTACGGGTCCCCCTCCTGAACGGCTCCAGACATTCTCCCGGCATCCCACCATCAACCGGCCCCCCCATCGAATTCGGTATCATATCATCCAGATAGTATCATTTGACATTTTGACTACAAAGTTAATACCTTTACTCCAAAAATAAAAATCAATTCCTTGATCCGAGTCCTTATCCGAATAAAAACATGAGCCGATGACGAGTTCTACTTCGAGATAATAAATAATAACGCGAGTTCGGGATAAGAATTCGCATTAGATCTTTCAATAACCGATGAATTTCGACTTTGCTGCTGATTAATTTGAAATTAACAGGCACCAAACCATCAAGGCAGGAAAATCGTTTATATCTTGGATTAAAAACTGATTTATTATGGAAAACGACAGCAAGGAAATAGCTAAGAAATTTGAAGAGAAGGTAAGGGAAGACCTGACGAGCTTCCTGCAGTATAAAAAGGCGCTTGACCCCCACGTGCCGGAATGTCCGGACGTGGAGGAGAAATGGACCATGATCGGACGTGCTTATCTCCCCGACGGAGCAAAGGAATTCCAGGAATATCCCGTAGTGTCGCTGGGCTGGATAATGTTTGTAGGTATGGCCATGGCTTATTACTGGGATACCGACTGGGTGGCAAACGCCGACCGCACCGACTACTATGAAGCACTACGCGACATGAACGGCTACGACAACCTCGACGACACAGTCGTAAAGACAGTACTCGGATATGAAGGGGAAGCCGCCGAGAAGATGATCGAACTCGTGGCGGAATGCGCTTCAAGAGTACATAGCCTTCTGACCCACGAGCAGGTGGAGAACGGAACGGACGCCGCTTTCGGATGCTTCGTAGCCGCCCTGCATCAGCTCTATCTCGCCGGAATGGAGCTGGAGCTCAACGCCCTCGGCTACCACATGACACCCCTCCAGCAGAAATAACAGCAATCCCTTCCGCCTCAACACTGTGCTGAGGACGTAAGTCCGAAGTAAAGACCCTGCCATAAGCCTTGGCGGGGTCTTTCCATATCATTCCTCCGGATTTTTCCGTAATATCCCCATAATTATTTGTAAATCTGAAATCTTATGCTTAAATTTGCATCATAGCAAGATTCTCAGGCTGCCACTACAGCCATATTACATCCAACCCTACAACGATTCAGAATGCAGAATACCTTCAGATCAATATTTATGGCGGCAGCCGTAGCCGTCGGAATCCCGGCAGCTTCGGCCCACCTCGTCATAAACGAGATAATGCAGTCGAACATCGACTGCATCATGGACGACTTCAACGAATTTCCCGACTCCTGGGTAGAACTCTACAATCCCGGACCAGACGCCGAAAGCCTCGCCGACTACAGCCTCGGCACTAAAGACAAAGCTTCTAAAGCCTACAGTCTCCCCGCAGGGTCCATCCCGGCAGGAAAATACATCGTGATCTACTGCGACAAGTCAGACCGAGGCAGACATACCGACTTCCGACTCGAATCCGGCAAAGACGGAGCGGTATATCTCTTCAAAAACGATGAAACGGTAGACCATCTCGAAGGGCTCAAGAAACAGCCTGCCCCAAACATAGCCTACGGACGCAAGACCGACAACAGCGACGAATGGGGATACCAGGCCTCTCCCACTCCCGGAAAGGCAAACTGCGGCACACTCTGCAAAGACATACTCGGCGAGCCCGTATTCAGCCATCCCGGAAAAGTGACATCGAAAACCTTCGACCTCACCCTCTCGATCCCCGCAGATGCTCCCGAAGGAACCACCATACGCTATACCCTCGACGGAACGGAACCTACGGAAACGAGCCCCATATACACCAATCCGATACATATGTCGGTGACAAGGACCGTGCGCGCGAAACTCTTCTGCGACGGATACCTCTCGCCCCGCTCCACCACCCACTCCTACATCCACCATCCACGTGAACTGACTCTCCCTGTAGTGTCGATGGTGACCAACCGCGATTATTTCTACGGCAACAAGCTCGGCATATACGTACAGGGCAACTATACCAACCATACGCCAAACTATGAGTATGACTGGCGCCGTCCGATAAACATCGAATATTTCGAAGCTGCAGATACAGAAAGCTCCATCAATCAGCTTTGCGAAACCCGAGTGAAAGGGGGAGCCACACGTGGCAGCGCCCTCAAATCGCTTGCCGTCTACGCCAACAAACGCTTCGGAGAGAAACGCTTCAACTATGAGTTCTTCCCCGACCAGACCCCGGGCATAGGGGAGTTCAAATCATTTGAGATGCGCAATTCAGGCAATGATTTCGACTACATGTATATGCGCGACGCCGTAATGCAACAGTGCATGGGCATGAACTGCGACCTCGACTGGCAACCATCACGCCCCGCAATCCTCTACATCAACGGCGAATACAAGGGAATCCTCAATATCCGCCCGCGAAGCAACGAAGACAACATATATTCCTACTACGACGGACTCGAAGACATCGACATGGTGGAAAACTGGTGGGAACTTAAGGAAGGATCTATCGACAGCTTCAACGCATTCCAGGAGTTCTATGCCGCCACCGACCATACATTCGCCGAATATGACGCGGTTATGGACACCGGAGAATTCTGCAACCTCATGATCATGGGCACCTTCTTCGACAACAAGGATTTCCCGGGCAACAACATCGTCATGTGGCGACCGCAGGCCGAAGGGGGACGCTGGCGTTGGGTAGCGAAAGACACCGACTTCGGAATGGGTCTCTACGGCGAACGGGCCGACTATCCCACCCTTAACTGGATCACGACCCAGGGCTACGACAACAACCGCAACGACTGGGCCAACAAACGGGAACACACGCGCCTCTTCCGCCGCCTGCTCGACACTCCGGAATTCAAGGATATGTTTATCGACCGCTGTGCCGTCTACATGGGCGACTTCCTTACACCAGACGCCATCACCGCACGCATCGACGCACGATATGACGAAATCAAGACCGAATATAAATTCCACCGCGACCAGATAAATCCGTGGTGGCCCGTCTACAGCCAGGAAGTTGACTGGGGTAAGGAATGGAGCCGGAAGCGGCCGGCTTTCTTCTACAATCACTTAGCAGACTTCTTCGGCCTGCAGAAACCCGTAGCGCTGACCATCCTCAACGGAGGCGACGGACGCAGGCTGACCGTCAACGGCATCGCGCTGAACTCCGGGAACTTCAACGGCAAGTTCTTCCCCGGGCGGAAACTCACGGTCTGTTGCGATTCCGACACCGACGGCCTCTACGTCAACGGCTGGGAACTTAAGGTGACCACCGGAGGGAAGACCGGCTCCATCACCTACGAAACGGAAACACTTACCCTACACATGCCTATGGGGACAGACGTAGAGATCTCCCCTATCCTCGGCACCGAACCGCTTGCCGCCAGACAGCTTCAGGCCGATATCGACCCGACATTCCCCTGCGAAGTCTACGACACCGCTGGGCGCCTCCTCGGCACGACATCGACCGCAGCGCTCCCACAAGGCATCTATATCCTGCGCCAAGGCAATGCAGTAAGGAAGATATCAGTGAAATGACCGCAGCCACAGGATCCATATGAATAAAACGAAGGCGCCCATCGCAGTGATGAGCGCCTTCGCCGTATAGTATAAATTATCTATCAATCGAATGCAAAGTGGAGCGTACCGCCTGAAGCAAGGTCGGCGTGGCGGAGGGTCTGGTCTTTCACCGGCTTCCCGTTGAGGAGGATCTTCTTCACTTTGGTAGAGTCAGGGTTGCGGCGGTCGGCTGTGATGCTGAAATCCTTTCCCGAAGGAAGATGAATGACGCACTCATCGAAAAGGGGAAGACCGACACTGTATTCGCCCGAAGCCGGATTGACCGGATAGAAACCCATGGCGCTGAAGACATACCATGCCGACATCTCGCCGCAGTCATCGTTGCCGGCGTAGCCGTTGTAGTTGTTGTTGTAGAGCTCCGTCATGATACGCTTCACCATGCCACGTGTCTTTTCCGGTTTCCCCACATTGTTGTAGAGATACGCCACATGATGGCTCGGTTCGTTGCCGTGTGCATATTGGCCGATAAGGCCGGATATGTTGTCGTTTTTCTCTCCGGAAGTGTCGGTAAGAGTAAAGAAGGTGTCGAGTTTCTTCTCAAACGCCTTAGGGCCGCCGGTCAGCGATATAAGGCCCTCCATATCGTGGGGCACATACCAGTAATACTGCCAGGCGTTTCCTTCAGTGAAGGGGTTTCCGCCGTTGGCACCGAACTTCAAGGGATCGAAAGGCTCTATCCAGTTGCCCGCATCATCCTTTGGAGCGAAAAACATATTGTCCGGATTATGGAGGTTCCTGTAGAACTGCGAGCGGCGCGTGAAACGCTCCGCGCTCTCCTCATCGCCCATAGCCTTGGCGAGCTGAGCCGCACACCAATCATCGTAAGCCATCTCAAGAGTGATCGATACGGACTGCGACTGAATGTTCTCAGGCATATATCCATACTTTTCCCACACACCGAAAGGAGAATTTGGATGCGACTGCAGGCTGCTGTTCTTCACCGCCTCCCACGCATGGGCCTTGTCGATGCCAGGAATACCCTTCAATACAGCGTCCACCACAACGGGAATGGCGTGGTTGCCTATCATGCAGTAGTTGTCCTGGCCCCAAAGGTGCCATACGGGAAGATAGCCGTAGTAGTCATAATGGCGCAGCATGCTGTTGACGAAGTCGCGTGTCCGTTCCGGCTCCGTTATGGTGTAGAGCGGATGGGCCGCACGGTACGTGTCCCAGAGCGAGAAGGTGGTGTATTGGGTCTCTCCGTCGGGCACTTTGGCCACGGAATAGTCGGGAGTCATCCACTCCCCGTTGACGTCGGAGAATGTGTTGGGCTGAAGCATCATATGGTAGAGGGCCGTATAGAATGTAGTCAGTTTCTCCGGATCGCCCTTGGCCTCTATCTTGCCGAGCTGGGAATCCCACTGGCGGTCGGCGGCTGCCACATATCTGTCGAATTCATACGAATCGGCTTCCGCCTTCATGTTCTCCCTTGCGTTTGCGAGGCTCACCCCGCTGAGCGCCACCTTGCCTACCACAGGCTTATCGCCCACTCCGAAGGAAATAAGCGCTCGCGGAGAGCGGCCGTTGATGAGCGTAGCGTCATCGGCGGTGTATTCACGTCCGTCGCCGTCGAAAAGCTTGAGTTCGCTTATCGGCTCGGAGAAGTCTATCACGAAATATACCTTGCGCAGCTTCGCCCAACCGGTTATCACGCGGTATCCCTCCAGACGGTTGGGAGCGGTCTGGCGTATCTGCGCGTTGATGATGCGGCGGTCCCAGCTTCCTTTGTTGGCGGAATGGTCCACATCCAGCCATATGTTGCGGTCCGCCCCCTTGGGATAGGAATAGCGGTGAAGGCCGGTGCGGGTAGTGGCCGAAAGTTCGGCGTCAATCCCCTCGTCGTTTAAATGCACCTTATAGTAGCCCGGCGATGCGGTCTCCTTGTCGTGGCTGAAGGATGAGACCTTGAGGTCGCCTGTGGTGGGCATCATGAGTATGTCGATGAGGTCGCTCGCTCCCGTACCGCTCAGGCGCGTATGGCTGAAGCCGTAGATGCGGCTGTCGTTGTGGTCGTAGCCGGAAGCGTTATACCAGTCGGGAGCCTCATGGGTGTCAGGGCTTAGCTGCACCATTCCGAATGGCACTGTAGCGCCGGGATAGTTGTTGCCGGAAAGTCCGCCGTCAATAGCGCCGGTGCCTATGAATGGGTTTACATATTGCGTATAATTGCCCGCAAGCGCCGCAGACGCAAAAAAAGCGGCAATCGCCAGATTAATTTGTCTCTTATTCATGTCATTATCATTATGTCAAGCAAAAGTTTTTCAGTCCTATCTTATACCCCACTCCTCATTGGGTGTGTCACCAAGCCAGAGTTCGAGCACTCCTCCTTTCGCAAAATCATCATGATCGATACGGAAGGATTCGTGGAGCCTACCGTTAAGCTCGGCTCGCTGTATGTAGCAGTTACGGTCGGAATTTCCATACGTCTTTATCCTGAATTCGTCTCCACTATAATACTCCTTGTCAAGCTTTATTATGATCTCATCGAATATCGGGGAAGTGATTTCATAATAGGGATTGATCGCAGAGCCGCCGTTGATCGAGAAAAGTCCGATGGCCATCAAGGCGCTCACCCCACTCATTTGCCCCTGATCTTCGTCATGTCCGCCATATCCTCTTGACGGGGATATCGAGCCATATGCCTTTTTCTTCACCTGCCTCACCCAATACTGAGTGAGCCAAGGGCGCCCTGCGTGGGAAAACACATGCGCTGAGGAAAGTCCCGGTTGATTCGCGTAGCTTACATAGCCCGACCCATATCCCGCCACGAAATCTCCGTCTACGCTTTGCGTGAAAGCATGGTCAAGCATATCGCACAGAACATCGCTTCCCCCCATCGCCTCGGCAAGCCCGGGGATGTCGTGGGAAAGTCCGAAAGTGGTTTGCCATGAGTTCGCTTCCTCGAATCCCCATCCGCTCAACGGATCCGTGTGAAGCCATGAGCCGTCTTCCTTCAATGGAAGAAGCAGATGGAGGTCAGGATGAATGCATTTAACCCAACCTTTTGACCTAAGCCCGAATCTCGCGGCATCCTTCCGCTTTCCCATTGCGGTGGCCATCTGGCTCAAGGCCCAGTCTTCAAATGCCCACTGCACGGTCACACCGCCCCGTTCGGGAGCATACCCTTCAACATCGTAGACATCAAATTCACGCTCATAGTTGTAGCCGAGCATCCCCCCCTTCTCATGGTTACGGCGCAGGATGCCGTATGCCTTTCCAGGATTCCACTTATGGCAGAGTCCCCGTTGATAAGCGCTTGTAATCATTGAAGTGGCGGGACATCCGCTCATGATGAATGAATATCCGCCTCCGCACGGTCCGCGGGGAATAAGGCCACCATTGGCACCATACTCCACCATCGACGCGCTGAAATCGTCAAGAAGCGAAGGCCACGCAAGGCCCCACAATGTATTCTGATTCCATTGCGTGAGCCATAGGGCATCTGAATTATACATGTTGAAGACTGGATGACCGGCTTTATCCACCGGCAGTTTACCCACCCTGAAGACAGGATCGATCACATTTTTTCCCTTGATACAGCCTCCTTTCGTACGGTCGGGATACTCTCCATTGGCATCATTGATCTTATGCCGTCCGAGAAGAGTGTGCCATAGATCGGTATAGAATTTTATACGTTGGTCTTGCGTACCTCCCTTCACTTCGATCTTTCCGAGCCAGTCGTTCCATTCTTCCGTTGAGCGAGCCCGGATTTCATCAAATCCAATGCCTCCGGCCTCTTTCTCCATATTATCTCGGGCATTATCCACGCTGACATAAGAAACAGCCATCTTCACTTCCACCGGTTCACCGGCTTGCACGGGAAAGCGCACATTAAGGCCTGTATTTTGCGCATCATGATAGCTCATTCCTTCATTTCGGGGCACACTTTCGGTATTCACCGCAAGCCCATCGACATCATGGCTTATGCATTCTCCGGTCCATGAATCAAGATTCCTAAACGGCCTGTCGAAATCCGCTACAAAGAATACCTTCACGAAGTCGGGACCACCCCAGAGCCGTCCGGTAGTGTCGAACGAGCCTTCCAGTCTTGTAGACGATACTGCCCTGACATCGGCATTGACCATAGTTGAAGTACCCACATAGCCTCCTAAAACAAGAAGGAGGTTAGCCTCTGTATCAGCGCTATAGGTCAGCCTGTAAGCGGAAGTACGCTGGGTGGCCGTTTGTTCCACCCATACTCTATGGTCTTCAAGATAGACCCTATGGTAGCCCGGGAAAGCGATCTCTCCGGAATGGGAGAATCCTGACTTCCACCCATCCTCGCCTCCAGTAGTCATTACACCTGATGATGCAGGCATAAAGCTGAGGCCGGAAAGCATCCATGCATGGATCTGCGGAAATCCCAAAATATGCGAATCATTGTAATTGTATCCTCCGCCTCCCTGGTTCTTATTCCTGGTCATGGGAGCCGCTCCAATCATGCCCTGAGGCTGGCATCCGGATATGAAGAAGAAGTATCTTCCACGGGTGGTCTCAACAAACGGATTGACCATCGAGACATAATCCCCACAGCTTTGGGGTGTGGGATATACCTCTATTTCCGAGAGTCCAAGATTGTCTCCATTACCGTCAATTACCTCCACCATAATTGATTCCGTCACTTTACCTCCCAGGTCCACCTCTATAGGAGCTCCGGAGGCAGGGATACAACCGACATCGTAGCTTGAGCCGTCACTGAAGCGAAGCATCACTCCCGAAGTATTTGAATCAGACGAAATCTGATCATAAATCACCACCTTATCCACCTCTATGGGGCGATTCCAGTCAAGACGTATCCAGGGGAAATCAATCTCACCCCAAAATGTCTCCTTGACATCGGAAAGCCAATCACCCTTACCCGCTATGCGTGCAAGGCCGTCGTTGATTCCACAAGGCTCATGCCCGGCCACAAAAGATGAAGCGCTGACGCGCGCCTCCGGAGCGACATTCAATGTCGTGACGCTTCCATAGCAACAAATGGAGATCAATAAGGATATAAGGGTCAGTGCTTTTTTCATTTATTAAGTCTTTGAAAAAAAACATTATTCAAGGTGTCGCCACCACTTTGTTGTCGTAGATCTTGAGTCCGGACGTATCTTTCGACTCTATGAGGGACTCTGCGGAAACGCCTGAGTCTGCCTGCGGCATATCAAACACGTTGCCCCGGACCGTGACGTCTTCCACTCCCCTCATGCTTATGGCAGTCTCTTCCTTCTTCATGATAAACCGATTGTCTACCACTTCGATATTGCGGTGGATCGGTCGGTCGAAGCGGTCGTATTCAGGCCATATCGCTATCACCGGCGAGCCACATTCGATGAATGTATTGCGCCGTATGGTCAGGTCGTGGACAGGTCCGGATTCATACCAGCCGCGGGCGTCGTCGGAGACAAGCACCGACGGCATAGGCATGCGGAAAAACGTATTGTCCTCGATCAGCGACTTGCCACGGGTAGTGATGAGGATTCCCCGTGTCGGGATGCGGGCAAAGTAATTGTTGACGATCTCCACCTCCGGTGTCCATGTCACGTTCTCCACCGCGATATCGTCTATCGGGTATCCCTCCTTCAGGGCCGGAACCACGCGGTCGAAAGTCAGTTCAAACTCATAGTCATCGATCTTCCGTACGCTTTTTACAGTAGCAGGAGTGATGCAGTTGAGCGAATGGCGGTCCATTATCTCTACTTTGTCGCCCTTGAAAAACGGCGTGAAGCCGTAGCTCTGACCATGCATGAATCTTACCCTCAACCTGTCGGGAGCATCCGATGCTACCGCCTTCAGATGGGTGCCGTGGATGTTGATGGGGTCGTCATGAGCGCCTTCGAAGTAAGAGTTGGCTATACGTATCTTCCCCTTGCAGCCCGACATCTGTACGAAGTCGGCGAATCCTGCGTCGGTCCTGCCCGAACCGAGACGCGGACGGCAACGGATATTGTCGTAGGTGATGTTCTCGCTATACTGCCCCACCAGACCGAAATTACCGAGGAAATTCAACTCAGCGTCTTCTATCCTTATGTCACGGCTCATGCTGATGAAGCCACAGGCCTGATTGCGTATTCCGTGGCGCAACTGGTAGATCTCGCCTACGTGCACGTCGGGAGCATGGTCATAGCCGAACTGCACGATACGCTCACCGAGCCGCCGGGCCCATTTACGCCCCTGCAGAGGAGTCTCGCAGCGCAGGGTGACGTTGCTCTCAGGATAGAATACCTGGGCAAACTCCGGATATGTGGTGGCATGCGCCCCTTCTGCGAAGCTCCAGCCCTCACCCTTGAACCGGAACTCACCCGATTCGCTGATCTCGAACTGAGTAGGCGGCGTAATCTCCACCGTCATCGAATTGCGGTCGACCGACAGCACCTTGAATTCCGGTACGGACGGGTCGGCAGACGTCAGCGTGAAGTTCCTGAGGGTGATGTTCTCGCAACTGTCTATGACGAATGAAGTCATCTCTCCGTGGGTCACGAGCCATGCGCCGTTGCCGTCAATGGTGACGTTCTTCATCCCCCTAAGCCATAGTCCGATGTGCTTTGTCTGGTCTGGGTTCTCCTCAGCAGAGGCCGTATTGGAGATATGGTAGAGGAAGCGCGAGCCCTTTTCCCTGCTTATGTGGTAGTTGCCGGGGGAAAGCCTGAGCGTTACGGGCTTTCCCTTGTAGGAAGCGGCTTTCTCTATCGCAGCCTGGATGGCCTCCGTGGCATCGCCGTCGCAAAGAGGCACCTCGATTATGCCAGCGGCATTGACGCACATAGCCGCCAATGCCGCCGAAACCATTACATAGATTCGTCTGCTCATATCCTGTCTACTGTGAAGACACGGCTATTGAGTCGGTTGAGCGTGAAGAGCGGCAGACCTACCGTCATCAGGAACTCACCTGAGTACTCGCCGATGTTCTCGTTGTTGCCGTCGGTGCGGTCAATTTCCGTCACCCTGTAGCGGGCATCCGGATTCAGGCCGTTGAGCTTCACGTTGGCCTCAGACTTGAATATGCCCTGCTTATAGCGCGGATAGAGATCGAAGGTGAAGACCACTGCATTGCCGTCGTTCTTGCCCACATACATGGTAGCGGCATGCTGACCTTCGTAGGGCGACACGAGGCGGTACTGGTCGCCTTCAAGGATGATGGGCTTCAGGCTGTTGTAGTTCTTAATGGCGCGCTTGCAGTATTCCACCTCGTCTTTCTCCATGTCGTCGAGCTTGATGTCGAAGCCGAGCTTACCCATCATGGCCACATTGGTGCGGAACTTCACGGGAGTAGAGCGGTTCCAAGTGGTCACATGCGCGCAGAGCGTCTTAGCAGGGAACACCTGCGAGAAACCCCACTGGATGTAGAGGCGCTCGATAGGGTCCGTGTTGTCGCTGGGCCAGAACTCCGTGAAATATTTGAGCCCTTCGTAGTCGGAGCGGCCACCGCCACCCGAACACATCATCATCATAAGGTCGGGATACTTGGCCTTGATACGCTCGAGCACATTGTAGAGACCCTTCACATAGTCCACATAGAGATGGTCCTGGTCCATCTTCTCATAGTTGGAGTAGATGTTGGTGATCGGAGAGTTGCAGTCCCACTTGAAGAAAGCGATGTCGGGATATTTGGTCATAAGGCCGTCTACCACATCAAACACATAGTCCTGCACCTTCGGATTGCTCAGGTCGAGCACGAGCTGGTTGCGGAAGTAATATTCATCGCGGTTGGGAAGCGTGATCACCCAGTCCTTGTGGTTCTCATAGAGTTCACTCTTGGGATTGACCATCTCCGGCTCGATCCAGAGGCCGAACTTCACGCCGTTGTCTTTCGCAGCCTTGGTGAGGGCGCCGATGCCGTTGGGAAGCTTGTCCTTGGTCTCGGTCCAGTCGCCGAGGCCCTGGGTGTCGCTGTGGCGCGGATATTTGTTGGCAAACCATCCGTCGTCGAGCAGGAACATGTCTACTCCAAGTTCCTTGGCCTCTCCGATGAGTTTCTTGAGCTTCTCCTCGTCGAAGTCGAAGTAGGTGGCCTCCCAGTTGTTGAGGAGTGTCATTCTCGAGTCATTGCCCTTGTTGAGCTGGTGGTCGCGGGCCCAGTCGTGGAAATTACGGCTCGCCTTGCCGCGTCCCTCATCCGAGAGTGTGAAGATGAACTCCGGGGTCACGAATGTCTCCCCTTTCTTGAGCGTGCGGGTAGATGCGTAGGGATTGATGCCTGAGATCACACGCAGCTCACCCTTATGGTCCACCTCGAATGTAAAGCGGAAGTTGCCGGTCCAGCCCAGTGTGCCTGCAAGCAGATCGCCGGAATTCTCCGATGCCGGAGAGTCGAGTCCGATCTGGAAGAAGGGGGAGCAGAACATATCGGCTCTCGCGCCGAGCTTCGTATCGAGCTGCTTCTTTCCGTACTCAAGCTTTGTCTCCTTGGCGTTCACCTCCGAAGCCCAATCGCCGTTGAACTGGGTCAGATAGTAATCGCCGTTGGCGAAATGAAGCATGGAGGAAGCGTATTTCTCCACTTCGATGGGTTTGCCTTCATTGTTGGTTATCTCAGTGTGCGACTTGAAGATGTCGTGCTCCGGATATACGTCGTAGATGAGTTTCACCTCATCCTTATATACCGGATCTGAAAGTGTGATCACCGTGCGGTCCGCTCCGTCGGCGAGCTTCGATGTCTCGTGCTTCTGATACTGCAGGAGTGTCGACTGGTTGCCGTCGGGATGGTTTATGTGGAGGGCCGGCTCGTAGTAGTCCTCCATTCCGTGGGTGATTATGGCCTCCGGTCCGTTCTGGATCTTGCTGTAGTCGCTCTTGTCTTTCAGTTTCTTTCCGAAATAGCGCTGATAGAGGCGCTGGTTGTCGGCCACGTCGTATACGATAGCGTTGTTGTCGCTCTCTATCACGATGAGGTTTTCAGCCTGCATGAATGCCGGGTAGAGCATCAGTGCCGTGGCTAATGTGAAGATTGATTTCATGGTTGTCAGTTTTGAACAGTCTATTTTGAGTTGTATAACTTCGATTATGAATTATGCATTATGAATTATGAATTATGCATTGCCTCAACGGTCGTTGGCGAAGGGCGCCACGGGCAGTCCGGTCGTTCCGTAGAGGTTTCCGCATGGATAGTCGGCCCAGTTGTAGCGCACGTATTCCGGCTTCGCCACAAAAGGCGACGACAGCGTGATCGTGGTCTCGTCTTTCATCACGGGTGTCGCCGTGGTGAATACTCCGTCCTTGCCCGCTATAATGAAACCTGTCAGGGCATTGGATGAAGGCTTGACGGGGCGGTCGAACTTCAAGGTAAGCGACTTGCCGTCGCGTGTCACCGACACACAGTTCGGAGCGGCGTATTCACAGCCTTTTCCATAATCACGGTTGAGGGCTATGAGGGCAAGGCGGTGTGCCACATCCTGCTTGTTTTTAGGATGAATGTCGGCTGGATTGCCCAAATCGATGGCCACCGCCATGGCTGTATTGTCGAGTTCAAGAGCCTTTGCCTGCGAGTTGCGGAGCGCCGCCCATTCGGAGCCAGGCTGCACGGCCTGAGGCTGAAGGAATCCGGCGAGCTGGACGAAATAGAACGGCAGCTGCTCTCCCCACTGGCTTCGCCAGTCGTTTATAAGTGCCTTGAAAAGAGGGGCATACTGCTCGTCGCGGCCTACGTTGGCGCAACCCTGATACCACAGCACCCCCTTGACGGGCATATCCTTGAGCGGATGCATCATGGCGTTGTAGAGCACCGAAGGATAGCTTGAGCTCTGAGGAGACACGGGCTTGGGATCCATCTTGGCGAAATCGTTTTGCACGCAATAATTCCATTCTCCGTCGAGCGGAATGGTCCGGCCATCCACTAAAGCCTCCATATAGCCGGGAGCGAATCCACCTTCGCCTCCGAAGTCACTGACCCTTACGGCTATCACGTTTTTGCCCCCCTTTACAATGCCGGATGGCACTTCGTAGCTTCTCGGAGTATCAAAGCCTGAGCCCTTGCCTACGAGCTGACCATTGAAATATGTCTCGTCTTCATCGTCGATCGCACGGAAGCGGAGCGTCAACGGTTTGCCGGCGAGGTCAGCGGGAACTTCAATTTCCCGCTGCATCCACACGATACCGTCGAAACCGGGAAGCCCGGCCTGCTCCCAGTATCCGGGAGCCTGCATTGCTTTCCATTCAGGCCCTGCCTGAAGCTTCCCTTTGTCAAAACCGAGATCTGAAGCGTTGGCCTTCTTCATCCAATCTTCGACACGCTTATCATACAAGGCATTGAGCCTCGACATATCTCCTGCGGCCGCCTTGAGGTCGGCGAGTTCTCCCTCGAAGCCGGGCACCGCACCCAAGGCATAGGCGGAGGTCCAGGCCTCGGCCGGGGTTCCACCCCATGTGGAGTCGATCACTCCGATGGGTATTCCAAGTTCTTCGTGGAGCTCACGGGCGAAGAAATATGCGATGGCCGAGAAATCGGCCATGCTCGCCGAGCTGCATATCTGCCAGCCTCCACCGTTGACCTCAATGTCGTCCTGAGGCTCTATCGCAGTCTTTTTCCTCACCTGGAGCAGGCGGATGTCGGGATGATGCGCGGTAGCCACCTCCCGGTCATAGCCCATCACCGTGGTCCAGCCCTGCACGGGAAACTCCATGTTTGACTGTCCGGAGCAGAACCATATATCGCCCGACACCACATTCTCCACATTCACCCTCCCGTCCTTGTCAAGAAAGGTGATGGTGTAGGGTCCTCCTGCCGGAGGGGTAGGAAGGCTTACTGTAAACTTTCCGTCTTTTCCGGCCTTTACCGATTGGATGGTATCGGTCCATCCGGCAGAGACCCTTACAGTAGAGCCTGCGGCGGCATGCCCGTTGACGGTCAGCACGCTGTTCTGCTGCACTATCATGTTGTCGGTGATATAGTTCGGCAGAGTCACTGCCGCGTCCGCAGAGATGGCAGCTACCGCCGCAGACAATATCAATGTATTACGTTTCAGCATATCTGGTCAAAATATTATGTATCGTCATGATTGGGTTGAAGGAAGATTCACGTCTATCGGGTCGGGCTTCTCGTTGCGGCTTATCTTTTCCTGACACTGCTTCTCGAAAGCCTTCGGAGTGATGCCGAACTGCTTGAAGAAGAGGCGGGTGAAATAAGACTGCGAATTGATGCCCACCATGTAGCAGATGTCGCCCATCCTGTACTGCCCCTCCTGGATCAGTTCGGCCGCCTTCTTGAGGCGTACGAGGCGGATGAGTTCCACCGGCGAGAGGTTGAAAAGCGTCTTTATCTTGCGCAGCAGGCTGCTGCGGCTCATGCAGAGCGTGTCGGCCATGCTCTCCACATTGAAGCCCTCATTGCTTATGTTGTCGTTGATGAGAGCCACCACCTTACTCATGAATTCCTCGTCGGCCTTGTTCATCTTCATGTTGTCTACCGAGAAGAAGGGCTTGTTGAGGAATGCCTTGCGTTCATGTCGGCGGTTGTCGAGGAGCGACTTTATCTGCTGGCGGAAATACTTTATGGAGAAGGGTTTCTCTATATACGACTCTCCGCCGCATTCGAGGGCCCGCACTTTACTCTCGAGATCGTTTTTCGCCGTGAGGAACACCACAGGAATCGGCGATAGATTGGGATCATCCTTTATGGCCTTGCAGAGCGCATAGCCGTCCATCACCGGCATCATTATGTCGGTCACGATGATATCGAAATTGAATTCCTTCATCTTTGCCAGAGCCTCCTCCCCATCAGCGGCCGTCTCCACATTGAAGTCCTTGCTGAGCTGGTCGTAGAGGAATTCGCGCATCTCCTCGTTGTCGTCTACAAAGAGCAGCGAATAGCTGGAAGTCTCGGTTCTGACGGGGGAATCTTCCTCAAGCACGTATTCCGTCAAGACCGGGCTCGCATTCATCTCCGGCTCCTCTATCGCGGCCTTGAGGGGGAGCGTCAGGCGGAATGTGTTGATACCGGGATCGTCATCGTCCAGAAGCTCGATGGTGCCCCCCTGAAGATGGGCGAGCGTCCGGCAGAGCGGCAGTCCTATGCCTACGCCGCCGTTGTCGGTCTTGTTGGTGGCCTGATAGAAAGGCTCGAATATCCTGTAGCGGTTTTCGCCTGTGATCTTCTCGCCGTCGCTTTTCACCGACACAGTAAACGTTTCTTCCTGAATCTCAAGAATGATCTCTATATACCGGTCGGAATATTTCATGGCGTTGTTGAAAAGATTGCTGAGGATCTTTATGACGGCATCCTTGTCTACGGTTGCCAGCACCTGACGCTCCGGAAGCTTGCACAGGAGTTCCTTATTCCGGGTTGAGATCGTCACCTCGAAACGGTCGATTATCTCCTGCACCAACGTATTGATGTCTACGGTCTCGAATTTCAGCGCGTGGGTCTCCGAATCCATCTTCTGGAAGTCGAGTATCTGCCCTGTGAGATCAAGAAGACGCGATGTGTTCTGACGTATTACCTTCAGATACCTCTGAATCCGATTGTCCTTCACGCCGATTTCCTCTATGGCCTCAAGAGGAGTGCCGATAAGTGTAAGGGGAGTCCTGATCTCATGCGCGATTTCCGTGAAGAACTGCATTTTCTTCTTATAGAGTTCCTTTTCCTTCTCTATGGTGAAGATCTCCTCCTTCTCAGCAAGCTTCTGCATCTGACGCTTGCGGTAGACACCCCAGCAGAGGGCTATGAATCCGGCGAACATAAGCAGATACAGACACAGGGCCCACCATGACTGAAACCATGGGGAGAGCACCGTGATGGCGAGCCGCTTCGGTCCGTCGGCAGTGCCGATACGCTTCACCTCAAGGGTATAGTTGCCCGGAGATATTCCGGCAAAAGAGAGATCGGCCGGATTGCTTACTGTCTTCCAGTCGTCGCTGAGCGGAAGAAGACGGTAGACGAACTGTTCGGTGGTATGCGTCACATAGTCAGGCGAGCCGATGCTCACCGAAAAGTCGCAGTTGTCGGCATCAAGCTCCACCTTTTTGCAGAAAAGGATGCTCTCCTTCTCCAGTCCCTTCACCCTTCCATGCTCCTCTTCTCCGCGGGTGAGCCTGAAATCAGTGAAGAATATAGGAGCCTCACTCTCGCGCACATCAGCGTCGGGATTGAATACGAGCACTCCGTCGATGCCTCCCATATAGAACCGACCCTCCTTGTCCTTCACGGCCGACTGATAGTTGAACTGACTCTTGCCGTTGCCGAATACCTTGGAGGCGCCCGTAGCCGGGTCAAATTTCACCAGGCCGCGGTTGGTACCGAACCATAGGTAGCCGTTGCCGTCCTCTATCACGTCGTAGACCGTATCGTCGGGAAGTCCGCTCGCCCTGTCGTAGGTACGGAAGCTGTCTGAAGCCGGAAGATACAGAGCGAGGCCGCCACGGTCGGTTGAAAACCATATATTGCCTTTGCTGTCTTCGGTAATCGAACTTACCGAATTGGAACATAGTCCGTTGCTGTGGTTCTCGTCATACGCATGATGCCTGTAGGCTCCTGTCGAAGGATTGTAGATCCATATTCCCTGCCCCATTGAAGCTATCCATACGATGCCTTTCGAATCCTGATGCATGTCATATATCCAGCTTTCACCTACATCCTCTATCTTCTCAAACAGGGATGCGCCCCTGTCTTTCCGGAAAAGTCCCCATGAAGCTCCAAGCCATATGTTTCCATCCCTGTCGTTGAGCACGCAATAGACATCCTTTACCGATTTGAGGAGGTCGGTGCCGATAGTGCCTACACGCACTCCGTCTTCGGTCATGATGACGCATCCCCCTCTCGCGAATCCGGCATAGACGTTCCCTCCGTTTGCTTCAATGCATAGCGTAATCCGTTCATTTGCATTGTCCGTAGGCAGGTGTGTCACGATTCCGGTCTTAGGATCGAGCCTGTTGATTCCGGCCTCCTCCGTGCCTATCCAGACATTCCCCCTTGAATCCACAGCCATCCCTCTTATATGATTGCTTGAAAGTCCGCGCAATGAAGTGTCGCTCCCGTATTTCTCGAATATCAGGCCCGAACGCTGGATATGATTGACTCCGCCAAACATGGTTCCGGCCCATATGTTGCCGTCGCGGTCGGCCATCAATGATGTGACGGTATTGTCGGATATGGAGCGATGTCCCATGGTGTGCAGACTGATCTCCTCCTCTTGGCCGTCAGCCATCCTGACGGTATGCACACCCTCGGTAGTACCGAGCCAGATCTCATCTCCCGCACACATCATCGAGTGCAGATAGGATCTGCCTTGTTTTGAATATCTTATTTCAGAGAGATGCTTCAGCGACGGTGATACGTGGAAGAGCCTTCCGTCTCTTGTGGCTATCACCACGCTGCCATCAGGCAATTCATCCAGATAAAGGGCCATCACGCTGTCGAGGCCATCAAACGCTCCGTCGTCGCCCTTGACCTTCCTGAAGAGGTTGGTCTGAGGAGCATAGACATAGAGGCCCTGGTTGTTTGTGCCTACAAGCACGTCGCCGGTCGACGTGACCAGAAGGCTGACCGGCAGTTTCTCCTTGTTGCCGCCATGGTTGGTCACGCTGTAGTATTCCATCTTCCCTTTGGAATATTTGAACACTCCCTGGTTGGGCGCCAGAATCCATTTGTTTCCCTCTTTGTCTCCGGTTATGGTCTGAACCCAGTCTTCCACCATCACTCCGTTCGGACTGACGATGTCAAGCACCTTGAATGTCTCCGTATGGGGATCGAATATATAGACTCCCCGGTCGGTACCTACCCATATGTCGCCGTCGTCGGCCACATATACAGCTCCTATGTTGTTGTTGCCACGCCCGGCCTCTGCATCGCGGCAGTTGAAGTCGCGAATCGAAACGCCGTCGAAACGGTCGAGGCCGTTTTTGGTGCCGAACCATATGAATCCGTTGGCATCCTGCGCTATGGCCTTCACATAACTTGCGGAAAGCCCTTGGTCGCTTCCGATCTGAGTGAAGGCATAGTGCTGCCGTGCCTGCGCTTCAGTCAGTCCGAGAATGAGGCAGGCCGCTATATACAGCAGATATCTGTTTACCTTCCGCAACATATATTTTTTCAATTATTTATCACCTTTGAATAACCTTGCGAGCCATCGGCCGCCACGATTTCCACCACATATACGCCCGCTGCGAGATTCCTGAGATCCACATACCCGACATCGCGTGCCGACGCCACCTGCGATCCGGAAAGGCCATAGACGCGGTATTCCTTGATTTCGCCGCAGCCCTCAGCGGCATAGAGTCCTTTTGAGATTCTGACAAGCGATATCTCCATGCCGGACCCTGCGACGGTCTGGCCTACTCCTGCCCCTCCGAATGAGAAACGGAACACCTTTACGTCCTTGGCCGGAACCGAATACTCCAGGGCGTCACCGTCGGCCGCCACTGTCTCGCCGCTCCAGAGTTCCTTTATCTCGCCGATCTCATCGGCATCAGACAGCCCGAGGCGCGAATAAGCCACGCTACCGTTGGAAGCGAAGAGACCGCCATAGTTGAACACCGCGAGATACAGGGCGTCGTCCGTACGCCTTACAAACATGCTTTCCGCGCTCTGCGAGGAGGAGGGCTTATGGCCGTCGACAGGCATGAATGAACCTGTATGGTTCCTCACATACTCATTGATGTCCGGGTTGCCCATGATCTCCATGGCACGACGTCTCGACTCCTCAGGATAACCTACCACGTCGCCCTTCACATGGCCGTCTTTGGTATCGGTGTAGAGCACCTTGTCGCTGAAATTGTCGCCGAAGATGAAGGCTCCGGTAGCCATGCCGGAAGTGGCGCGTGCGCGGTTCTCCCCTATCGTCTCCCTGGCTCCGTGACCACCCTTGCACATCACGAGCTGGTCGGGGTCGTTGACAGTATAAAGGCGGTCGGTCCACCATCCGTAGCTCATGGCGTTCATCACATATTCCGTCTCCCCTATCTCGCTGAAGCGGTCGCAGCAGGTGCGGCGTCCGTGGGCATACTGATAAGGGAATATCGGGGAGATTGACTCCACTATGTACATGCCGTATTTCGAAGCCTCCTCATAAAGTAGCTTCATGCCGTAGTTGTAGGCCTGCACGCCGGTGGTGACATCGGGGTCATACCAGCTGTCGCCTTCTATGATGCCGTTGTTGAGGAAGTCTACCTTGATGTATTTCGTTCCGTTGGTGGCATACTGCTTGAGGAAGAACTCGATGTTGGCCTTCACGCCTGGATGTGTCGGGTCTACGGCGCATCCGCCGTTTGACGACACTTTATAGACCTGTCCGTTCACTTTGAGAGCTATGTCGCGGTAAGTATAGTCAGGCGTGCCGTTGAGGCCTGTTCCCGGCACCTTGCTGTCAAGAGCCCATTCCCAAGCTACGAGCGGACCGCAGTATTCGCCGAGCACCTGGTTGGTGCCTTGCTTCGTATCGCGGCCGTCGCGGTAAGTTCCGTCGCTGAACACCTTCGTGCCGAGGCTCCACAGCTTGTTGGAGGGAATGTTGTCGCCGGCGAAGGCATCGAGGCTTATTACGGTCTGTCCGTCGTTGTTGTGAAATCCGAGATCGTAGAGGTTGTCCTTGATGAAGCGTGCCGACTCCTCGACTCCATCGTAGGTGATGTAGTTCTGCTGCACTCCCCAGCTGCTCCATCCCATAGGATTGCCGCCGCTCCATTCAGCCCTCGGCACTACTTTCGTATTCGCTTCGCCGAAGTCGTTGAGACCTTCGCGCCAGTCATCGTAAAGGCCGAGGAAAAACCTGGCCGAAGCCACCGACCTGCCGCTCACCTTGCCGTGGGGAAGCGCATCGCGTGTGAAATATCCGGTATAGCCTGAGAGGCATTCGAATTTGTCTATGCGGTAGCCGTTGGTTCCGGCTATGGTCACACCGCTCTTCCATGTGTCATGGTCTACCGATCCGGCTATAAGGCCGCGACGGGATTCACCGTCGAATACGTAGCCCACTTCATGCGACGTCATTTCGTCGCCGTTCTTCATCACGTTTACCTCATACTTCAGATGTCCGTCGTTGTCGAAAGGCACCCATACCATTCTGTTGGAGGCTCCGTTGAGGGGTGCGGAAGAGGCTCCAGCTGCCAAGGCCGTGAGCGAACCTGACTGAAGCTCACGCCCGTCTGCGCTTTCCACCTTCACCTGCGCCAGTGCATACGGGAGGGAAGGATAGAAGAAAAAGCTCTGGGTCAGGATTACGTCGTCGGCAGCATACTTGAAGTCGTATCTCCTACCATCACCGAAGCAGTCAGACACATTCTCTACGCCCACTTCCGGCATCACGTCCATTGAGAGCGACGACACGGTATGCTCCTCAGTCTCTCCGAGGTAGTTGTAGGTGGAGGCGGCATATACGTCATTGAGCAGATTGATGTCGCGGTAGGTCAGCGTCATCTTCTTAGTCGATTCTGCTACTGTGATGGCCCAGTCTCCCTCCTCCGCCTTATAGTCTGCGGCGAAAGACCCGGCAACTCCGCCGACAGTCATCAGCATGGCCATAGCCAATGATTTATTGATATATGTCATGTTCTTTCCTTAATCTTTGAATTACTTACTTATTCTGAATACCCTCACGTCTTTTGCCGGAACCTCGACTGATACGGCGCCGTAAAGGTCGGCCTTGTCGGCGGTCCAGAGTTCCTTGGCGTCGTAGTGGCGCCCCTCCGAAAGTCCAAGCCTGCGCATGGGGATAGTCTTCTGCGCGGCCTTGTCGGCGAAATTGAATACGGCCACATACATCTCGTCGCCCATGTCGGCCACGAAAGCGTCCGTTGCCCTGTCACCCTGTCCGAGCTCTATGGGACGGAACGACTTGCATTCCCTCGCCATGCGGTTGATATCGGGATTGGTGATGTTCTTACTGATCCTCCGCTTCACGGCGTCGTCTCCTTCGCGGCTCATGTCGTCGCCGAGCAGATACACTCCGGTGATGGCAGAGGAAGTGACGCGGGCTCGGTTCTCCCCGTCGGATACACCTTCGAGTACGATGTGGTCGGCGTCGTTGTAGTGATACATATGGTCGAGCCACCATCCATAGGTCAGTGCGTTGAGCGTATATTCCGTATTGTTGATGTCGGCCCATGCGTCGCATCCTATGCGCCGGCTATGGGCGTAGTTGGCCGGGAAAAGCGGAGCGATGGAGAGGTTGATCCAGAGTTTTCCGTCGGCTACGGAGTCAATGAAGGCCATACCCTGGTTGTAGGCCTGCACGCCTGTCGTCACCGCCGGGTCGAAGTGGCGGTCGGCCTCGTAGGCTCCATGGGCCATGAAGTCGATCTTCACGTATTCATAACCCCAGTCGATGAATTCCCTGAGTTGCTTTGCGATACGGGCCTTTACCGCCGGATGGGTAGGGTCGAGGGCATATGCGCCGTCAAACTCAAGGATCTTTCCATCGCCGTAAAGATAGAGGTCCTTGAATTTATATTCCGGCATCTCCCCTACTGTAGCGTCGGGATTCTTGGCCCAATCGGTGAAGGGGCAATAGTATATGCCGGCCTTCTGGCCGTTTTTACGGCAATGCTCCGTAAACTGCTTATGCTGTTCGGGCTTGAATCCGAAATCCCAGAAGGCGTCGAGTCCGATGTAGACGGTGCCGTCGTTGTTGAACGATTCGTCCTGGAGCGCGTCATGTATGAAGTCGGAGACCTCCATGGCCTTGTCGTAGTTGATCTTGGTCTGCAGCTTGCCCCAGCTGTTCCAGCCGAAGGGCCTGCCTCCTCGGGAAGCGATCTTGGGAGCGATTTCCGTGCATGCGTCGGCGAAAGCCTCCATGCCGTCGCGCCAGTCGTCGTAGTCGCCGATGAAGATGAGGGGCGACTTCACGCTCTTGCCGCTGACAATGCCGTGAGGGATGATGTCGCGCGTAAGGTTGGTGGCGATACCCCCGTAGGCGATCAGTGTGTCGACGCGGCAGGCTCCGTCGGTAGCCACCTTGATGCCGGTCTTCCATGTGTCGTGCTCCACCGAACCGACTACAATCGCACGGCGGGTGTCGGCGTTGACAAGGGCTGTCGCCTCATAGCTGTCCGGTATCCGTTCGCCGAAAGCAGTGGATCGGTATCTCACCCATGCGTCGTTGTCGTAAGGAACGAACACCGCGTAGTTGCCGCTGCGGTCGAATACCCGGTATCCGTCGGTGACGGCGATGGGAGCGATATATCGGGAAGAGACTCCCCGTGGAGAAGTCAGTATGAGTTCAGTGGTCACGAAATCGCTATCGGGATAGAAGCCGATGATCTGCTCGGCAGTCATGCCTCCTTTCCTTCCGGTCAGGGTCACTGTCTTTCCCTTCCCTAAGGCGGTATGTCCGTCGCGCATCTTCACGCTGAGGCCGTGGCAGTCGGCGAAGGATACGGTGTCGCCGGCTTCCTGCCATTGCGCAGTGCTGTTTTCTATCACGGGTCGGTCGCCATGAAGGAGATCGATCCTGCCTGAAAGGTCGTCTACTTTCAGTGTCCATCCGTCGATGTCGAAAGTGCGTGTCGCTCCGTCGGCGTGTCCATACGCCATGCACAGGAGACAGGCCGCGATCATGCTTATGAAGTGGTGTCTGTTCATGATGCTTTTTTATAAAGATTACACTGCAAAATTAGTAAAAATACATGGTGCAAATTTG
Organism: uncultured Porphyromonadaceae bacterium; assembly: GCA_947175295.1. Taxonomy (GTDB): domain Bacteria; phylum Bacteroidota; class Bacteroidia; order Bacteroidales; family Muribaculaceae; genus Lepagella. The sequence goes on along the minus strand of CAMWMK010000029.1, from coordinate 6,375 downwards.
AAAAAATGGTCCAATTTATGTAATAAATGCGGATTTCACCCCGGTTTTTTGAAGTTTCCAACAAAAAAACAAGCCCCGCATCCATCTGCGGGGCCATACCTGAAATAGTGACTGTAGTTTGATCGTAATCCGATCTGAATCCGAACCTAAATATTAACCTAATCTAAACCTAATCTTAGAAAATCACCTTAGTCGCCTGATTGCCTTTCACCTGTATGAGGAGCTGACCCTTTGCAGGATTGTCGACGCGCTGGCCCTGTACGTTGTAGTATGTAGCGGTAGCGTCAGCTGCGGAGTCGATGGCTGCTACGCCTGTGCCTTCAGCAGTAGCTGTAGCGAATGCGCTGTAGGTCTCGTTGGCGGTGCTGATGGCCTGAACGCCTACTGTGCAGTCGCCGGCGGGAGCAGTGATGGAGTATTCCTTAAGCTGCGGACGGATGCCTACGGTGCGGCCATAGCCTACCTTCACGAAGCCCGTCTCGGGGTTGGCGGGAACCACAGTGTAGACCTTGCCTTCGGCATTCTTCACATATACGTTGTAGACTACATCGTTGGCCATTGCCTCATCCGTGTCATAGTCCCAGGTGATGACGAGCTTGCCGTCGATCACTTCAGCCTTCACATTCTCGGGAGCTGCGGGAGCCTCTACAGAGGCTGTGGTGTTGAGGTGAAGGGCTGCATATGCGCCGTTGTCGCCGTAGCCACACATGAAGATGTCGCTGAGGCCGTTCTTATTGATGTCGCCGACAGCGGCATGTCCGCTGCTGTATGAAGGAAGACCTTCACCCTTGTTGAAGCCGCCTGTCAGGTTGCCGTAGTAGATCTGGCAGCCTTCCGAGCCTGAATAGTAGATGTCGAGATAGCCGTCGCCGTCGAAGTCGCGGATGATCTGGCGGCAGCCTTCAGTTCCGTCAAGGCCGAGGTTGTCGCATGTGAGGGGCTCCTCGAAGAAGGTGGTGTTGTCGTTGTTGTTGTAGAAGAGGAACGCGTTCCAAGCATATCCATTGTCGCCCCAGCCTGTCTGGAAGAGGTCGAGGTAGCCGTCTTTGTCGAAGTCGGCGATGCTGGAAGCGGATGAGCGGAGCGTTACGAATCCCGGAGTGTCGGGAGTAGCGTCTACAAACTTCTCACCGTTCTGGTTGAGATAGATCTTGCCGGTGTTGCCTGCGTTGTGGATACCGTCCCAGTTGTTGTCGGCCCAGCCTGTCACTACTATGTCGAGCCAGCCGTCGTTGTTGAGGTCGGCGAAATGCACGTCGCCGCTGACGGGGAGGAAGTAGCCTTCGAGAAGCTGTTTCTCTACGATTACGTTGCCATCGTCGTCCTTTACCTCATTTGTGTAGACACCACCCTTTGTCTCAGCGATCTTCATGTCCTTGAATACGCCGGTGCCGTCGATGTTGCGGTAGAGCGATACTGTGCGGCCGGGATAGTTGTCTTCCCTTTCGAGGTCTGTGGCAGAAACCGCGAAGTCCACATAGCCGTCGCGGTCGTAGTCGCCGACTGCGAGGGAGTAGTTCTTGCTGTCGTTGTCGGGCTTCATCTTCGGGAAAGCTGCTTCCTGGACGAGCTCGAACTTGCCTTCGCCGAGGTTCTTATAGAGGAGGAGATAGCGGTCGAGGTTCTTTTCGTCGTCGTTGAGGAAGATATCCCACTCGGTGCGACCGAAGAGAAGGATGTCGAGAAGGCCGTCGTTGTTATAGTCGAGAGCGGCATACTGATTGTAGGTGGAGCCAATAAGACCGTGGTTGTTCCATACGCGGTCGTATGCGATTCTGGTCTCGCCGCTTTCTTCATCCACGTATTCGCGTTCCTGGAAGGTATAGCCGTCGATTGTGAAGTTGCCGTTGCCGTCGTTGATGCAGAAGTTCTGCTGGATCTGCCACCACCAGCCTACGGGGTCGTTGAAGAGGTTGTTGCCCTGGCCGCCATAGAATATGTCGAGGTTGTCGTTGTTGGTGAAGTCGCCCATGAGGGCCGCTGTGCGGTGAGTTGTCCAGAACTCAGTGGCGCTCTGTTCGAAAGTCGCCTGCGCTGCCATGGAGAAGCTTGCCGAGGCAAGAAGTCCGAGAGCGAATGTAGAAGTAAGTTTTTTCATGCTTATTGGGTTTTAATTATAGTTGTACGTTGCCGGTTGCCAGCTTCTCAGGAATGAAGACTCAACCTGCGCTGATTGACGGTGCAAAATTCTTAAAAATTCACAAAACCGCCAAGTCTGATTACGTCATTTTTTGTAAATTTTACCGAAATACGTCATGAATGGCGCATTTGTGAAAAAATCCACGCAATCCTTACTTTACTTCCTCCGCCACCTATATCATTGATATAGTTGCTGTTATCCTTGACTTTGCTTACATTACCACGTTTATCGTGCTTTTTTCCTGTCATCAGGATGCGGAAATGAAAAATTTTTCACTAACTTTGCAGCTGCCATCCTGCCTGGAGCAGTATCGGCCGGAGAAAGAAGTCATCTAACGTAAACCAATATAGACATCTCAATAATGAAGTGTAAAAACAGTGTTTTGGCGATAGCCGCGATAGTGTGTTCTTTCTTCGTGACCATGGCATCAGGCAGGACTAAATGGATGCCTGCCGGCATCCATAACGGAACGAGGCTGCTGGATTGCAGGTATGACAGGCAGTATCTCAGTAATTCATCGCCGGTCGAGGACTCCGGCCGTTGGACCGTAGAGCGGGAGGAGTGCGTGCGCAAGATCCACATCCCCTCGCTAATCGACAGCGCAACCGCCTCCAAAACCACCTATCATTTCATAGCCCGAGAGGACATGGATGAAAGCGGAGTCGCAGTGGCCCATGATTTCAGCGGCTGGAGCAGCGACAACTACGTGATGATTCCGGCATCGGTCTATAACGGCAACCGACAGAGAATCGTCAACCGCCGGTATGCCACAGGACTTGACCCTACAGACTATGACCGCAGGGACCTCGCCCTCACCTCCAACCCCATCCCGCAGCTCAGTCCGGATTTCGGAAGCCCTTCCCTGCTTGAAGTGAGTGTATGCAATGCAGCCACTCCGGCCATAGCCATCCTTGACCGGAGTGGCAAGGAAGCAATAATCCTGCTCACCGATCAGGGCATCCCCCAAGGAAACGCCATCCACGACCATGCCCTCATAGTGGAGGAAAGTCCCGACCGCTCCCGAGCCACCGCCGTAATCGCCGCGCCCGGGGTCAGGGAGAAGAAACCTGAATTCATCGGCTTCAGCGAAAGCCCTGACCGCGCCATGAGTTTCGCCAAGGGAGACACGCTCACGGTGAGCGTGACGGAAGTGAGGTTTCCTGCAAGCACCCCCGCCGATCTCCTCGCGGGCTTCATGCACATACGCAAACTCCACACCTCCCCCACCTCTCGCCCGCCACGCGATTTCTATCCTATGGGCAGGGTGCTGGAGGTGATGGACGAGAATATCGACAACCGGTATTATGCCCGCGACAGCGTGGAATTCTACAGGCCGGAAGGCTGGGACTGGATGTCGTATGGCTGGATAGGGGGCATGATCAACACCTATCCCATGCTCGCCCTCGGAGATGCCGAACACCTCCGCCGAGTGAGCCGTACCTTCGATTTCGGGTTGCCGCAAGGGAAAGGAGAGTCAGGTTATTTCTACGACCTGCTCAAGCCGGACGGCACCGTGGAACTGCGCGATGCCTGCGCCATAGTACCCGGCATCGGTCTGACCCGCAAAAACGGCGACCTGCTTTACTGGATGGTGAAGCAGCTGGAACTGCTGAAAGCCACCGGCCGTCAGGCAGCCATCAATCCAATGTGGGAGGAGGAGACACGGCGTTTGGCCGACGCTTTCCTCGACACTTGGAAAGAATACGGCACCTGGGGAGGCTACATCCATGTCGAAACGGGCGCGCCGGCCACCTTCAACACCACCGGCGGCGCGAGCGCCGTGGCCGGCATGGCGTTGGCGTCATGGTATTTCGATGATTCCCGTTATCTGAAGGTAGCCTGCGAGGCAGCGCAAAACCTTTATGATAATTTCAAGGTAGTGGGATTCACATCGGGGGGATGCGGCGACATACTCCAGAACGCCGACTCGGAAACGGCCATAGCCCTTGCCACGGGAATGGTCAGCCTCTATGAAATCACCGGTGACCGGAAATTCCTGACCATGGGAGAACGTCTGGCGGATCTTTGCTCCACATGGACCGTCTCGTTCGACTATCAGTTGCCTCCCGACCTAATGCTCGCCAAGACTGGAGCCAACATGATGGGCGCGGTGTGGGCAAGCACTCAGAACAAGCATGGCGCGCCCGGATTCTGCACTCTATCGGGAGATGCGCTTTTCAAGCTGTACCGCGCGGGCGGCAACCGAGACTACGCCGAACTGCTACGCGACATCATACATGCGCATGCCGAGGGCATCCAACCTGACGGCACCATCAACGAACGTCTCACCTACTGCGATGCCGACAGCCGCGGGTATCTCGACCCAAACTGGAAGACAGGATGGAACGAGACTAACGGAGCCCTCATGGCGCTTGAGATTCCCGGAATCTATGTACGGGGCGGAGAAGAACTTATGGTATTCGACCATGCCGAAGCGAAGATAATCAAGGCCGACGGCAGGAAGGTGACGTTGGAGATCACGAACCCGACCGGGATGGACGCCACCTATACAATAATGGCGGAGAGCGACGCGAATGCCGCGAAGCCACTCGGCGACAACGCATTCGTCAGCCGTTTCACCCCGATAGACGTAAAGGCCGGAAAAACGAAGCGCGTCACGCTGCCTTTCTGAGACAGGTGCTTATGTTACCTTATTACACGTGCGTGGGCGCGCACGAAGTGCGCTGACTACACTCATGGACCCTTGAAAGGGTATCAATAGGTCAGTCCGAAGAGGAAGAGGGGGATGATATTGGCATGGCGGAACTCGATATCGTCCTTTACCACATAACCCTTCTCCGCCTCACGGATCTGTCGCTGACCCTTGTTCCTGCCCCCGACCTCAAATGTGGCATCCTTGATACGGAAATCCGAGATCTTTGACGACATAACATCATTGTCCACACGCATCTGATTGTAGAAAAAGGTCTCCCGGAGGTTTCCTATATTTGGTCTGCTTCCGGAAAGTATGGTCATCAATGTCGGATTATCGAGAAATACCTTCTCCACTTTTCCCAGACCCCGCATTCCGCCGGTATCGTCGCGAAGCTGTCCGATCATCCCTGCCTTTTCAAGCCACAGCAGATAATCAGGCACATTGTTCTTACTTACCTTTATCTCCTGGGCAAGATGATCGGCACTCGGTTTGTAAGGGGCGGATGCCGCGATTATACCGAGCATCTGTTTGAGCTTACGCGCCGTCGCGGCCTTCATGTCGGCATACATTGGAATATCCGTCTCTACCGTAAGACTCACTATCTGCTGGACCCTCTGTGCGAGGTCTCCCTCGATCGCAAACGGATAGTATCCTTCCGCCAGATATTGACGGAACAATGGAAGAGGATGCTCAAGCGCATCGGGCATACTCACATCCCCGTTCAGGATATCTTCCAGACTTAGAAGGGGAGCCTCTATGGAATGGAACATCTCAAGGTATTCCCTGAAAGAGAGGCCTTGCATATGATACATCAATGCCCTACGGCTCAGGTCCGCCTCTCCCCTGTTGATATCCAGCACCGACGAGCCCGTGAAGGCAATCCGGAGGTCAGGATGCCCGTCATAGATCTGTTTTATTTCCCGCGACCATCCCTCGTGTCTATGTGCCTCATCAATGCAGAGCCATTTCCCTCCTGACTTCACGAAGTCGTCTGCAAGCTCTACGAGCGAATGGGTCGCAAACCATATATGGTCTGCGGCAACGTAAAGCATATGTTTCCTTGACGTCTGAGCAAGCATATATTGGAGCATCATCGTTGACTTTCCTACACCGCGCGGCCCCGTAAGGCCTACAAGACGGCTTTCCCAGTTGATACGGCTATACATGTATCGTCTGAATGCAACCGGAGTACTCTTCAGCCGTTCTTCCATAAAACTTATAAGCGAATAATCTACCATAAAATCCATATTTTTCTGCAAATATACGAAAAATCCCTCAATGAGGGACATTTTCGGGTAATTTTATCCCTCAATGAGGGATATTTTTCATCCAAATCGTCCCTCATTGAGGGATTTTAGAATTTAAGGCCGGGAAATCTCACGCGGAGGAGCAGAGGACTCGCTGAGATCATTTTGAATGTCGTTTTATATGAGTCAACATGTCGGGTATCCTGTAGCTGTGTCTTGGCCTGAAAAAAGTGGTTCTTTCCTTCTTTAGTTGAAAATCCATGTTGGCATTACCATATTTATCTTTAACAGGGGCAATTTGGCTTTCCCATACATAACTCTTTTGATCGTCT
>CAMWMK010000028.1 GCA_947175295.1 uncultured Porphyromonadaceae bacterium | reverse complement strand
CATTATGAAGCATTGAATATGGTAGAATACATAATAATAGGATTCATCGCCGCCGCTCTGGCGGCGATTGCTTTTTTTATATGGCGACGGGAGCGATAATCCCCACCGCTCCTACCCCCTCTGCGTACTTTGCGTGAACCACGATGGTGGCGAGAGTGAGTTGTATTTGCATATTTCAATATTATTCACTATCTTTGCGGTCGGAATAGCCGGGCCTGCCTATGTGGGGCCCGGAGAGTGTGATGTATCAATTTAATTTTCGACTGTAATGAAGAATATAGTAATCGCGGCCGGCTATGCCACCCGGTTATATCCTCTGACGGAAAACTTCCCCAAACCCCTCCTCAAGATAGGCGACTCCACTATCCTTGACCGCATGATGGCCGACATCGACGCCATACCGGAGATCGACGAACACATCATCGTGACAAACCACCGGTTTGCCCACATCTTCGATGAGTGGAAAGCCAAATCAAATTACTCCAAACCTATCACCATCATCGACGACGGCACCACCGACAACGACAACCGCCTCGGCGCCGTGCGCGACCTGCTCCTCGCCCTCGAGCAACGAGCCGTAGACGACGACATAATGGTGCTCGCCGCCGACAACATCCTCGACTTCTCCCTCCAGGGATTCGCCGACTACTTCAAGCAGAAAGGCTCATCGGTAATAATGTGTCACCACGAACCCGAGCTGCGCAAACTGCAGCGCACCGGAGTGATCGCTGTAGACGGAGACATGAAAGTGCTTGAAATGCAGGAAAAACCTGCCGAGCCCGTCTCAAACTGGGCGGTTCCCCCCTTCTATATCTATTCCCGTAAAGACCTTCCCCTCATACGCGAATGCATGGACCATGGCTGCGGCTTCGACGCACCCGGCAACCTGGCCCACTACCTGACCGACGTCACCACCCTCCACGCATGGCCCATGCCGGGCTCACGCTTCGACATCGGATCGATGGATAGCTACGAAGAAGCGCAAAAGCTGTTTAAATAACTCCTCAACCCCACGACTATGACTTCACTTCATACAGCTTACCGCACCTTCTTCGGAAAAGGCGACGCACTATATCAGCTTTTCGCCCCTTACCGCATATGCCCCCTCGGCGCACACGTAGACCATCAGCACGGACTCGTCTCCGGATTCGCTTTCGACTCGGGAATCGAATTCCTATTCTCCGAGACCGAATCAGGAAAAGTGGAGATGGCCTCGCTTTCTTTCGAGGGACTGATGACCTTCAACGTGCAGCGCCCCGTAGACGAGCGACAAGGCAACTGGGGCGACTACCTCCGCGGAGCCGTCTGGGCCCTGCAGCAAGACTTCCACCTGACAAAGGGAATACGCGGCATCGTAAAGGGCTCCATGCCGATTGGCGGCCTCTCGTCGTCGGCCGCGCTGCTCTGCGGATTCGTAATGGCCATCGACAAGGTGAACCATCTCGGTCTCGACCGCAAGCAGATAATCCACTACGCATCCGTAGCCGAACGCCAATACGTAGGACTCAACAACGGCATCCTCGACCAGGCGTGCGTAGCGCTCTGCGAAGCCGACAAACTACTCTACCTCGACACCCGGACCGGCGACCACCGACTGATTCCCTTCGGCGGCGAAAACCCCAAGCCGCTCCCCTTCAAGCTCGGCATCTTCTTCTCAGGAGTGACCCGCAAACTGACGGGCACCGACTACAACCTGAGGGTGGCGGAATGCAAGACCGCCGCCTGGATAATGCAGGCATATGAAGACGTCAAGCTCCGCGAATTCGAAGACACACGCCTGCGCGACGTAGAGGAAAGCATCTTCGAAAAGCACCAGGACCGTATGCCCGACCGCTTCGCACGCCGCGCCCGACACTTCTATTCGGAATGCGACCGCGTAACGGAAGGAGTAAAGGCTTGGGAGGCCGGAGACATCGAGGCCTTCGGACGCCTCGTATTCGAGAGCTGCGAATCGTCGATGAACAACTACGAATGCGGCTCACCTGAACTGATCGAGATCTACAGGATAATGCGCGAGACCGACGGCATCTTCGGCGGACGCTTCTCGGGCGCCGGATTCAAGGGAGCGTGCATAGCCCTGGTGGATCCGGCGAAGGAAGAGCATATACGCCGGGAAGTGACCGAGAAATACCTCGCCAAATATCCCCAATACAAAAACTCCTTCGAGATATTCTTCTGCAATCCGGCCGACGGAGTTGATTTCCTCTGAAGCAGCCCCTCCTCCGGCACGCCTGACACTATAGCCATGGCCTGACACACGTATTTGTGTCAGGCCATGGTCTTATTTTAAACAGAAAGCATACCTCAGTGTTATAACCATATATCAATACTATCTAAAACACACTCGTCTATGGAAATTCTTGACTGGCTTTTGAAGACGCTGCGCGACAACCCCGCGATCGCGATCTTCCTGACTCTTGGCATCGGTTTCTGGATCGGAAAACTGAAGTACAAGACATTCTCGCTCGGCACCGTCACTTCCGTACTCCTCGTAGGAGTACTCGTAGGGCAGCTCGACATCCCCGTCCCGGGCCCGCTGAAGCAGGTGTTCTTCCTGCTCTTCCTCTTCGCCATCGGCTATAGCGTAGGTCCGCAGTTCTTCGCATCCCTTAAGGGATCGGGACTCAAACAAGTGGGATTCGCGGTTGTGATGTGCCTCATAGTGCTCGGATGCACCCTCGGAGTGGCGAAGCTCTTCGGCTACAACAAAGGCGAGGCTGCAGGCCTCTTCGCCGGAGCGCAGACCATCTCGGCGGTGATAGGAGTGGCCGACGACACCATACAGACCCTCAACGCCTCGCAGGCCGATAAGACAGCATGGACCAACATCATACCCGTCTCCTACGCCGTGACCTACATCTTCGGCACCATCGGATCGGCATGGATACTCGGCACAATAGGCCCGATGATGCTCGGAGGCCTCAAGAAAGTGAAGCAGCAGACCGAAGACCTCGAACGCCAGATGAACCAGGATCCCTCGGCCAACGACCCCGCGATCATCAGCGCCTGGCGGCCGGTGGCATACCGCGCCTATACGGTAGACGGCAGCTGGTTTGACACTCCCCGCACCATACAGGAGATAGAAGACTACATGGAGAAGCAAGGGCGCCATCTCTTCGTAGAGCGTGTGCGCAGCGGCTCGGAGATGACCACACAGCCCGCCAAAGACTTCAAGGTAAGCAAAGGCGACGACATAGTGATATCCGGGCGACGTGAGTTCGTAATCGAAGACGAGTCATGGCTCGGCCATGAGATCTCCGACGCGGCCCTGCTCTCATTCCCCGTAGAGAGAATCCCCGTTATGGTGGCATCCAAACACATGATAGGCGCCACCGTAGCCGACTTCCGCGAGTCGCAGTATACCAAAGGCGTAGTGATCGACAGCATCAAGCGCGGCAACGTAGAGATTCCCGTGACCGCCTCCACGCGGCTGCAGCGCGGCGACATGCTGACCATCAGCGGTCCGGTAGCCGACGTCAACGCCACGGCCTCCTATATCGGCTACGCCGACAAACCCACCACGGCCTCCGACATGGTCTTCACCGGACTCGGCATCGCCATCGGCGCGCTCATCGGCGCAATCACCATCCATCTCGGAGGCATCCCCGTAAGCCTCTCTACGAGCGGCGGCGCGCTCATCGCCGGCCTCGTGCTCGGATGGCTTCGATCGAAGCATCCTACCTTCGGCCGGATTCCAGACTCCGCCGTGTGGGTATTCAATAATGTAGGCCTCAACATGTTTATCGCTGTCGTAGGCATCTCGGCAGGTCCGACGTTCATCTCCGGACTCCAGCAGGTAGGCTGGCAGATGCTTATCGCAGGCGTGCTCGCAACCGGCCTTCCCCTCATCATCGGCCTCATAGTGGCCTCGAAGATATTCAAGTTCCATCCGGCCATAGCCTTAGGATGCGTGGCCGGAGCCAGAACCACCACGGCAGCCCTCGGAGCCATCCAGGACTCTCTCGACTCCACTGTCCCGGCCATGGGCTACACCGTGACCTACGCCATCGGCAACACGCTGCTCATACTCTGCGGCCTCGTGATGGTGCTCGCGTGAGGAATTGAGAATTGAGAATTGAGAATTAAAATAAAATAAAAGCCATGACAAATATAAAAAACAAGGAACGGGAGCTCGCCAAGATGAGCCCGTTTGAAATCAAGAATACGCTTATCTCCCTCGCAAAGAAAGACGCGAGGAAGTCTACACGACAGTTTCTCAACGCCGGGCGCGGCAATCCCGACTGGATAGCCACCACACCGCGCGAGGCATTCTTCCTCCTCGGACAGTGGGCGCTGACCGAGTGCACGCGCACCTTCAAGGCCGAACCGGGAGTGGCCGGAATCCCGGCAAGCGAGGGAGCGATGGAGCGTCTCAACCATTTCCTGATGGTCAACTCCACGCTGCCCGGAGCCATTCTGCTCCACGACGCCATCAAATACTGCACCGAGACCCTCGGCATCGATCCGGACTCCCTCGCCTATGAATGGGCAGAAGGAATCATCGGCGACCAATACCCCACTCCGGTGCGCATGCTCGAACACTCGGAGGAAATAGTGCGCGCATATCTGGCTCAGGAGATGGGCGACAACGCCCCGGGATTCGGCCGCGAATACGACCTCTTCGCTACCGAAGGCGGAACGGCGGCCATGTGCTACATCTTCGACTCTCTGCAGGCCAACCACCTCGTCAACAAGCACGACCGCATCGCGCTCATGACTCCTATCTTCACCCCTTACCTGGAGATTCCGGAGCTAGACCGCTATGAGTTTGACGTGATCAACATATCAGCATCCGAAATGGACAAGGAAGGTATGCACACATGGCAGTATCCCGACGAGGAGCTCGACAAGCTGCGCGACCCGGCCGTGAAGCTGCTGTGTCTCGTGAATCCCTCCAATCCGCCATCCTACAAGCTCGACTCAGAGTGCATGAAGAAGATCGTGGACATAGTGAAGAACGACAACCCCAACCTGATGATCGTCACCGACGACGTCTACGGCACCTTCGCAAAAGACTTCAAGTCGCTGATGTATGAACTGCCACAGAACACACTCTGCGTCTACTCCTTCTCGAAATACTTCGGAGCCACCGGCTGGCGACTGGCCGTAATCGGACTGGCAAAAGACAACATCTACGACCGCCTCATCGCCGCCGAACCCGAAATACAGCGCAAGGACCTCTTCAACCGCTACCGCTCGCTGACGCCCGACCCGGACGCGATCAAATTCATCGACCGCCTGGTGGCCGACTCGCGTTCAGTGGCACTCAACCACACTGCCGGACTCTCAACCCCGCAGCAGATACAGATGGCGCTGTTCGCCCTGATGTGTCTTATCGACAAGGAAGGCGCCTACAAGAAGGCTATGCAGGACATGATCGAGCGCAGGCTCGAATCGCTCTGGAAGTCGGCCGGACTTACGATCGTGAAGGATCCCGACCGCGTGGGCTACTACTCTGAAATCGACGTGATGGTATGGGGCCGGAAGTTTTACGGAGATGAGTTCTGCGAATGGCTGAAAGCCAACCACGAACCCCTCGACATCGTGCTGCGCCTCGCCAAGGAGACATCGGTGGTGCTGCTCAACGGCAGCGGCTTCGCCGGGCCTGACTGGAGCGTACGCGCCTCGCTGGCCAACCTGACACAGGCCGACTACATCAAGATAGGCGAGGCATTCCGCCACATACTCGACTCCTACCACGACGAATACCTCAGCAGCAAGGCTTAATCGTTTTACGTTGGACGTTGGATGTTTTATGTTGGGCGTTGGGCGTTTTTCGTTCAACGTCCAACGTTCTGCGTAAAACGTAAAAATGTTAATGGTTGTAAAAAGGGGAAATAAAATTGGGAAATATCGGTTATTTTTGTTTATTTTGCATTTTCTAAGGCGTCGACTGCCCTGCAGCCGGCCGCCTTGACTATATATGAGACACAACAATGGGTAAGATAATAGCAATAGCAAACCAGAAAGGTGGCGTAGGAAAGACCACGACAGCCTTCAACCTCGGCGCGTGCCTCGCCGTCGAGGGGAAGAAAGTGCTCCTCGTAGACGCCGATCCGCAGGCCAACGCCACGTCAGGCCTCGGAATCGACGGCAACGAGGCCCCGGCCTCCATTTACGAATGCATGGTAGACGACTACCCCGTGCTCGACAGCGTAGTGAAGTCGGACATCGAGGGGCTCGAGGTGATCTGCTCCCGGATCGACCTCGTAGGCGCCGAAGTGGAGCTCATGAACCGACGCGAGCGCGAAAAGGCCCTCCTCAGGGTGCTCGCCCCGATCAAAGACCGCTACGACTACATCCTCATCGACTGCTCTCCCTCGCTCGGAATAATAACCGTCAACGCCCTCACGGCGGCCGACTCGGTGATTATCCCCGTGCAGTCGGAATATTTCGCCCTCGAGGGCATCTCCCAGCTCCTCAACACAATACGCATCATCAAGAGCCGCCTCAAGCCTTCGCTCGAGATCGAGGGATTCCTGCTGACGATGTATGACGCCCGCCTCCGCCTGGCCAACCAGATATTCGAAGAGCTGAAAGGGCATTTCGGCGACATGGTGTTCAGCACCGTGATTCCGCGCAACATCAAGCTGTCGGAATCGCCGAGCCACGGACTCCCGGTGATCCTTTACGATCCCGATTCGCGAGGCGCGATAGCATATGTGCAGCTCGCGAAAGAACTCGAGGCACGCAACCGCAAGAAACAACATAACCCATCCTAAGACCAAATGGCACTCCCAAGAAGAAACGCCCTCGGAAGAGGCCTCGACTCCCTGATCGGTATCTCTGAAGTGAGGACCGACGGCAGCAGCGCAATCTCCGAAATCGAAATAGACTCCATCTCTCCGAATCCCGACCAGCCGCGACGCTCTTTCTCTGACGAAGGACTCGACGAGCTGGCCGCATCCATCCGCGAGATAGGCATCATACAGCCACTCTCGCTGCGCTCCGCGCCCGACGGAGGATACCAGATCATCGCCGGCGAACGCCGCTGGCGCGCAGCCCAGCGCGCCGGCCTGCACAGCGTGCCGGCCTACGTGCGCACGGCATCCGACTCGGAAGTGACAGAAATGGCGCTCATCGAAAACATCCAGCGCGAAGACCTCAACTCCATAGAAGTGGCACTGGCATTCAGAAAACTCATCGACACATACGACCTCACGCAGGAGCGCCTGAGCGAACGGGTAGGCAAGTCGCGATCCGTGATCACCAACCATCTCCGCCTGCTCAAGCTCCCGGCCGAGATACAGATAGCCCTGCGCGACCGCAGACTCGATATGGGCCACGCGCGCGCCCTCCTCTCGATCGACGACCCAAAGCTCCAGCTCAAGATATTCAAGCAGATACTTAAGGAAGGCCTGAGCGTGAGGATGGTGGAGCAGCTCGCACGCGAGGCCGCGGAGGGAACTCCCATCGACCCTGCGGCAAAACGCCCTACCCAGCAGCAGAGCCACGACTACGACTTCTTCGTGCGCGACCTGCAGCAATACTTCCCCACTCCGGTCAAGTTCTCACGCAATGCCAGCGGAAAGGGCAGCATCACCCTGAAATTCGACAACGACGAGCAGCTGATGCAGCTCGTAGGAGCTTTCGAAAACATCAAGAAATGAACAGCAAAGGAAGCATCATACGGCGCCTGACCGGACGACACCTTCGCCTATTCCTGGCCGCGGCATTCATCTCGGTATGCGCCGGAGCCTTCGCTCAGGATCCCGACGCACTCCCGCTCCCCAACGACACGGTGGTAGACGCCGAGCTCCTAGTCAAGACCCCGATCGAAGCGGAAGTCTCGGAGGAAGACGGACACACCGTGGTGGTAGCCGACGACTATCCCTACGGATTTGACGGAAAGAAGATATTCAATCCCGACCCGACCCGCGCCGTATGGATGTCGGCGCTATTTCCGGGGCTGGGCCAGATCTACAACCGACGATACTGGAAACTGCCGATCATCGTGGCCGGATTCATGGGCCTCGGCTACGGAATGAGCTGGAACAACACCCAATACCAGGACTACTCCAACGGCTACATGGACCTCATGAGCGGCGACCCGAACAAGAAATCATACATGAACTTCTTTCCGCCCAACACCGACGAGGACTCGCTCGACAAGACCTGGCTGCAATCAGTGCTCAAGAGCAGGAAGAACTACTACCGCCGAAACCGCGACCTCTGCATAATATGCATGGTGGGCGTCTACCTGATCGCGATAATCGACGCATACGTCGACGCCCAGCTCGCCCACTTCGACATAAGCCCCGACCTCTCGATGGACATCAGTCCCGGCTTCTACACCGAGCCGATGACACGGAAATACGCCATCGGCCTGAACTGGGCTTTCACCTTCTAAATAATTGAGAATTGGGAATTGAGAATTGAGAATGACCAATCAAGACAACCCACATAGATGAAAAAGACGATATTCCTTACAATAGCGCTCCTGGCAGGAGCCATCGGCTTATCCCCGACATCCCAAGCCGCCAACCCTAACGTGATGAACATCAAGACATCCATCACCGACGACGCCATAGTGTTTCCCGAGACCTTCGAACAGGACACCCAGAAACTGCTCGAAGGATGGTATATGCGCAACTACACGGCCACCGACAACAGCGCGACGGCCAAGAAAGACGTGGAGACCTCCGACGAAACCATCAGGAAACGCCTTGCCGCGATGCCAACAGTGATAGAGATGCCTTTCAACTCTATCGTAAGGCAATATATCGACCGATACACCAAGACCGGACGGCCGCAGGTGTCTGCGATACTCGGCCTCGGACTCTACTACATGCCCATCTTCGAGCAGGCCCTCGAGGAGAGGGGACTCCCGCACGAACTCAAATACCTCCCTGTGATAGAATCAGCCCTCGATCCCAACGCCGTGAGCAAACACGGTGCCACCGGACTCTGGCAGCTGATGCTCGCCACCGGAAAGGGCCTCGGCCTTGACTGCAACAGCCTCGTCGACGAGCGCCGCGACCCCTATGCGTCTTCGCGCGCCGCCGCTGAGCTCCTGAAGCAGCTCTACGACACATACGGAGACTGGAGCCTCGCAATCGCCGCCTACAACTCGGGCCCCAGCGCCGTCAACAAAGCCATACGCCGCGCAGGAGGCGATGCCTCCAAAGCCGACTTCTGGAGCATATATCCCTATCTGAGCGACGAGACACGTGGATACGTCCCGATGTTCATCGCCGCCAACTACGTGATGACATACTATCCGCAGCACAACATCAGCCCGGTGCTCCCGACCAAGCCGCTCGTCACCGACACCGTAGGAGTGACCGACCGCATGCACTTCGACCAGATCGAGGCCGTGCTCGCGATTCCTAAAGAAGAACTCCGCATACTCAATCCGCAATACCGCGAAGACCTGATTCCCGGCACTCCGGAGCGTCCGTATATGCTCGTGCTCCCTTCGAAGCAGATCCACGCCTACCTGATGAGCCACGACCAGATACTCTCCTATCAGGCCGACAAATACGGACGCCGTACCACTGTAGAGCCCGGCAGCGCTCCTAAAGGGGAGGCCGCATCGCTGGCGGCCGCCGGGCCGGCCGACGCATTGGACCAGATGCCGGCATCCACGGCAGCAGCCGGATCCGTGACCCACAAAGTGGCAGCCGGAGAGACTCTGACTTCAATCGCTGCCAAATACGGAGTGCAGGCGGCCGACATACGAACCGCCAACAATCTGCGGCGCAACGCCGTGAGGGTAGGACAGGTGCTGACCATCAACGGTGTTGACCCCGAGATCGCGGCTTCGTCGCGCAAAGAGGCCGAGAAGCTCGTGGCTACCGTGACGTCAGAAACCCAGGCTCCGGCCCAGACACAGGCGCAGACCCGCCAGACAGCAAAGCAGAAAAAGGAGACGGCTGCCGCTTCAAAGACCACCAAGGCCACCGCTTCAAAAAAGCAGACGGCCGCAGCATCCAAGAAACAGAAAGCCACTACCCACACCATCAAGAACGGCGAAAACCTCGGCCGCATAGCGAAGAAATACGGAGTGACGGTGGAAGCCATCAAGAAAGCCAACGGAATGAAGACCGACGCCATCCGCGCCGGCAAGGAACTGAAGATTCCGGCTAAGAAATAAATCTCCGGCAGAACAGAACCCGCAATGAAAGACTTCATCAGATTCCTCCGCCGATTCGCCAGGCCATATACCGGGACCCTCTCGCTGAGCATTATCTTCAACCTGCTCAACGGAGTGATGACCGTATTCTCATTCGCCTTCATCATCCCCATCCTGCAGGTGATATTCGGCCTCGAACGCGGCGACTACCGCTTCAAGCCCTGGAACTCGCCGGACATCATCGACACGGTGACCAACAATTTCTACTACTTCACCGGACACGTAATAGAAACCCAGGGAGCCTCAAAGGCCCTGGCCCTTCTGGGAGCGATATTCATCGTCATGACCCTGGCAAAGGTGCTGACCGGCTACTTCAGCGAATACTTCACCATCCCGATGCGCAACGGAGTGGTGCGCGACATACGCAACACCATGTATGCCAAGATACTCTCCCTGCCCATAGGATACTTCAGCGGAGAGCGCAAGGGCGACATCATGGCGCGCATGAGCGGCGACGTGACGGAAGTGGAGGCATCGGTGATGTCGTCGCTATATGCCCTTTTCCGCTATCCCATACTCATCATCATATATCTGGCTACGATGATCGCCGTAAGCTGGAAGCTTACGCTGTTCGTATTCGTGCTGCTCCCCATAATGGGATGGGTGATGGGCACAGTAGGCAAGAAGCTTAAGGCGCAGAGCCTGCGCACGATGCAGATCGGAGGCCAGATACTCTCCACCATCGAGGAGAGCCTCGGCGGACTCCGCATCATAAAGGCCTTCAACGCAGAGCGCCAGATGGACGCCCGCTTCCGGGCCGAGACACAGAGCTACGTGAAGTCGGCCAACGCGATGCTGCGGCGCCAGGCCCTCGCCCACCCGATGAGCGAATTCCTCGGCACCATCGCCGTGATGGTGGTGCTATGGTTCGGAGGCTCCCTCATCCTGAGCGGATCGTCCGCCATCGACGGCGCTACGTTCATTTTCTACATGACGATCTTCTACAGCATCATCAATCCGGCCAAAGACCTATCGAAGACAGGCTACGCCGTATCGAAAGGCATGGCGGCCCTGGCCCGAATCGACAAGATCCTCGACGCGGAAAACCCCATCAAGGACCCCGCACAGCCACTCTTCCTGACGGAAGACTCAACGGCAGACTCCGAGATGCCGGCAATAGAGTTCAAGGACGTATCGTTCAAGTATGACGGCGACGACCGCACGGTGCTCGACCGAATCAACCTCAAGGTGCCCCAGGGACACACCGTGGCCATCGTCGGGCAGTCGGGATCGGGAAAGTCGACACTCGTCGACCTTATTCCGCGCTTCTACGACGTCTCGGAAGGCTCGGTCAAAGTAAAAGGGCGCGACGTGCGCGATGTGAAGGTCGCCGACCTCAGAGGGCTGATGGGCAACGTAAACCAGGAGGCCATACTTTTCAACGACACCTTCCGCAACAACATAGCATTCGGCAATGAGCACGCCACTCAGGAGGAAGTGGAGCGCGCCGCAAGGATAGCCAACGCCCACGACTTCATCATGGCCACTCCCGACGGATACGACACCATGCTCGGCGACCGCGGATGCCGCCTCTCGGGCGGCGAGCGCCAGCGCATAAGCATCGCCAGGTCAATCCTCAAGAACCCCGACATACTGATCCTCGACGAAGCCACCTCAGCGCTCGACAACGAAAGCGAACGCCTCGTGCAGGAAGCCCTCGACCGACTCATGACCGACCGCACCACGATCGTCATAGCCCATCGCCTCTCCACCATCGTCAACGCCGACATGATCTGCGTGATGAAGGACGGACGCATCATAGAGACCGGCACCCACGCCCAGCTCCTCGCCCTCGACGGCCACTACGCCCGCCTGCACTCCCTCTCGAATGCATAATCCTTAATGCTTAATGCATAATGCTCCAAGCATAATTAGCTACGCAGTGATTATGAATCATGCATTATGAATTTACGAATTATGCATTAGATTGAATTATGAATTATGAATTATGAATTGAATAAACCATGACCAACATAGCAGTCTTCGCCTCCGGCAACGGCTCCAACGCCGTCAACCTCGTGAAAGCATTCAACGCCGGCACCCGCATCCATGTGGCGCTCTGCCTCACCGACAGGGAGAACGCACCAGTCATCGAGAAGATGAAGGAACTTGGAGTAGAGACCATCTACTTCCCCCGCAACGTATGGAAGGAGAATCCCCAGGCCATACTCGAGGCCCTGCGCCACCGCGACATCAAGGTGATCGCGCTCGCCGGATTCCTATGCTTCCTCAACTCGGAGATAGTGGACGCATATGAGGGCCGCATCCTCAACATCCACCCCTCGCTCCTGCCCGCCTACGGCGGAAAGGGCATGCACGGAGCCAACGTACACAAGGCCGTAATCGAAGCCGGAGAGACGAAGAGCGGCGCTACGGTGCATGTGGTCACCAACGAAATCGACGCAGGTCCCATCGTAGTGCAGCGGGAAGTGGCCGTGCTCCCCGACGATACTCCGGAGTCGCTCGAAGCGAAGGTGCATGAAGTGGAATACGAGATATTCCCCGAGGCCGTGGTCAAGACCGTAGCCACACTCACGCCCCCGGCTCTCCCGAAGAGCGTCGACGACGTCTGGGCTGAAGCCCTCGGCGTCCCGAACAACGTACCGAAAGCCCCGGAAGTCCCGGATCAGCCTCAATCCCCCACCCCGCAGCAACAGACTCCCTTCCAGCAGCAACAGACTCCCTTCCAGCAGCAACAGACTCCCTTCCAGCAGCAACACCGTGTTGAGGACGCAGTCCGAAACCACACCAATTCCATGCCTCCCACATATCTGGTATGGTCGATCGTCATGACGATCCTCTGCTGCACTGTCCCCGGCATCGTAGCCATAATCTACTCCGCCCAGGTAAGCTCGAAATTCTATCAGGGAGACATCCAGGGAGCGCAGCGTGCATCGCAGCGCGCTGAGATATGGATCATCGTCTCCTTCGTAGTCGGAGTGCTCAGCAACACCCTATACCTCCCGCTCGCAATAGCAGGAGCCTTCTGATTTCATATGAAGACACTTACCACACTCATCATCACATCCTGCCTGGCGATGCCCCCTGTCGGCATCATCGCGGCGCAGCGGGATGCCGACCCCGAGGGCGATGGATTCGAGGCGAAACTTAAGTTTGAGACGAGGGAGATCAAACTCGGCGACATACATGGCTCGGATGCCGACAGAAGCTTCTCTTTCATAGGAGTGAACGCCGGCAACGCCCCCCTTGTGCTCACTTATGTGCACCCCTCCTGCAACTGCGTGCGCCTCCAATATCCGCGCGAACCGATAGCCCCCGGCGACACTCTCCGCATCCTGGGGCGCCTCAACTCCCACGGCCTCTCCGGCGGACCCTTCCGCCGCGACATAATCGTGCGTTCAAATGCCGCAGAACCGAAGATACGCCTGCTCCTCACCGGCACCGTCAGTCCTGACTCCATAGACTAAGCCGACACCTACTGGCAGCCAACACTTTAAAACCATCACAGATTTTTGGGGCATAGATTCCTATACATTTTTTATGCTTTTTTTATAAAAAAATGGCCATCGGATATTGCATCGTTGAAAAAAATATAATATCTTTGCATTGTGGTTCCGGCACTCTTCGGGAAAAGACTACGGACCGCTTCGGAATCTTTAATGCAAATTGAATTCAAAATTATAAACAACAAATCTTTCAGCTGATGAAGAAATTTCTACTTCCCCTTTTCGCGATGGGCATGATCGCCCTCCCCGCGATGGCCGACGAGGTGTATGGCACATCTCCCGAGACAGCCAAGCCGTTCCCCGTAGGAGGCTGGTTCCTCCCCACCCTTGACGACGCACCTGCCGAGGTGTGGTTCACAATCACCAACAACCAGGCCGCTCCCATCAACTGGGGCGCTCCTACTACGGCCAACGAGCGCCAGATCTTCGTCTATCTCTGCGACGGCGGCAGCGAGGCTTTCCAGTGGGTAGAAGGCACTGATTCCTATGCCCTTATGCCCGGCCAGGAATATGTAGTGAAAATCACTCCCAAGGCGCCCGGCATGTTCTGCATGGGTTCCGGCCAAACCGATATGGTCTTCCCCGAAAGCTTCAAGGGTAAATACAAGTTCTACCCCATCGACAAGCGTGAGGAGCAGAACACCGCGATCCTGACCACTCCCGGAACTACCTGGTATCTCTACGACTTCAACTATCCGTCACCCCTCGTAATCAAGCCTGTTGTTGGTTCCGAAATCCTTATGGATAAGATCACTGAAGTCGAGGCCATCCATATAGAATGCCCGGGGGGCACCAATATCGGCGATGCTCTTGTGGCTCCTCATGTAAAGGCTGGAAAGAGCGTGATCGGCATTACTATCGCGGAAGACGCTGTATTCGAAAATGCACCGTTCATATCTCTCGATGCGTTTACAGCCCTCAGCTGCAACAACAACCTCCTCCGCGGCCAGGCTCTCCAGCTTGACCAGAAGACAACTTATCCCGACGCATACTACACTGTCGACAAGTTCTTCCGTGTGCCCGAAGACGGCACTTATACTTTCAAGAACCACGGCGCGAAAGGCACCATCCTCAATGTAGGCAAGGTGGTCCTGACCGATCCGAACAACGAGTTTAAGTCTGAATGCGACTGGACTGACATCAAGACCGCGACTGTGGGCGAAGATGATGCCGCTGTAGTCGTCGACCTTAAGGCCGGCGAAATCGTAGCCGTTCAGTCTGATGCGTTCGGCATCATCGGCGAAGGCCTTGCCAACGCTCCCTACCTCCTTGTGGAGAAAGGCAACACTGCTTCTGTAGCAGGTGTGGCCGAAGACGATCAGGCCATCGTGGCTTCCGTAGCCGGCGGCGTACTCAATGTCAAGAGCGTTCTCCTCGCATCCGGTGCTAAAGTGGCCGTCTACGATATGTCAGCCCGCAAAGTGGCTGAGGCTGCCGCTCCCCAGGGCTCTTCCGAATTCAACATGGGCCTCGACGTGGCTCCAGGTGCTTACGCTGTAGTCGTCTACGGCAAGGGCAACTCCGAAACCGTAAAGGTAGTGGTGAAGTAATCTGAACTCCACTGCTCTATACCGCACACCGGAGGGAAGACGCCGCGCAACGACTGTCTTCCCTCTTTCTTCTCACTCCACACTCCTCAACTCTCCTCCATTCTCTCCCCTTTCCATAATCCATAGAAATAATGAAACGTATAGCTCTATCAGCACTGTTTATAACCAGCCTGATATCAGGCCTTAACGCTACTCCTATCTCCCCTGCCGATGCTTTCGGCATAGCCGGAGACTTCCTGAAAGCACGCGGCATCAAGACGAAGGAAATCACTCCTGCGGCAAGCACACGTTCCTTAGAGGGCGATGCTCCCTATTATATTTTCAACATCGGCGACGACGAAGGATTCATAATCACAGCCGGCGACGACCGACTTTCCTCCGTGATCGGCTACTCCTTCGAAGGCCACATCTCCCCGGAGACAATGCCGGAGGCATGCGTGGCATGGCTCGAAGCCCATGCCGAAGCCATCAACTATCTTCCCGAAAACCCCGCCCAAAAGGCGATATCATATCCGGCTTTCTCGGTTGAGCCGCTGCTCTCCTGCCGCTGGGACCAGAAAGACCCCTACAACCGTCAGTGTCCGATCGACAACATCACCGGACGCCGCACTGTGGTAGGCTGTGTGGCCACTGCCGCCGCCCAGATAATGGACTATCATAAGTATCCCGTGCGCCCCGAAGGCCGCATCGAATATGAAGACGCCGCGCAAGGGATCACGCACTCTTTCGACTTCTCCGCGATGGCTCCAATCGACTGGGCCAACATCACCGACACTTATTCCGAATCTTCCTCTGAAGAGGAGTGCGATGCCATCGCATCGCTCATGAATGCCGTGGCCCACGGCTCGCAGATGAAGTTCAGCTCCGGCACCAGCATGGCCCACAACTACAACGCAGGCCTCGCGCTCATCGATTATTTCGGCTATAGCCCCGAAATGAGCTACTACGAGCGTGCCCTTGTCTCCGACGATGAGTGGATATTCCTCATCACTTCCGAACTCCAGGCCGGACGCCCCGTGCTCTACGGCGGACGCAACCCCTCGATGGGGCACTCCTTCGTATGCGACGGCTACGACGGACAGGGCTTCTTCCACATAAACTGGGGATGGAGCGGACTCAGCGACGGATATTACTCCCTTTCCGCCCTCACGCCCCCCAACCAGTCGACCGGAGGCTCCGACAGCGGATACTCATTCTCCCAGACCATCCTCTGCAACATAGCCCCCAAGGGCACTCCCGGTCTGCACGCGCAGGAAAAGGCCCTCCTCAACATCGACAAGCTTTATTTCAGAGACGCATCGCAGTTCTACATCGCTACAGACGTGGACACCGTCACGTCGCCCCTTTCGGGAGCCATGCTTTTCTTCTATTCCTTCAACAAGGGACTGAAGCCCTTCAGCGGCGAGGTATGCGCGGCGATAGTCGACTCCGACGGGATGACTCCGATATCCGACGTGAACATCAGTAACCTCGCCAGCCAGAACTACACCGCCGTGCAGCTATACCTTTCCGGCGCATCCCTCTCCGACGGCACCTACCGCATAGGCTTCTTCTACCGCACCTCCGCCGACTCGGAATGGCAGCCCATAGCCTCTTCCACAGCCGGAGCCCCGTCGCTCTGCACCCTGAAAGTGGAAGGCGACCAAGTGGCCATGAGCGCCATCTATCCCGACATCAGGCCGGAGCTGACGCAGCCGCTCAGCCACTCAAGGCTCTACGACGGCTCCAACGTAGAGATGAGCTTCGGCCTTGGCAACACCGGCGCGCTGCGCCTGGAGGCATATGCCGGAGTGGCATTCATGGACGCCGACGGCAACTGCGTGAAGACCTTCTTCAATCCAGTGGTGTGCCCCGCCGCCGACGAGACGGCCGTGAAGATCGACACATGGTTCGGCGGCATCGAACCGGGTGAATACTCCCTGGTGCCCTTCTACACCTACAGCAGCACTCCCGCAGCCGACAACATCATCCCACTGGCGGAGCCGGTCACGGTATTGGTGGAAGGGCTGCTGATTTTCCCGACTGAAGGCTCCTATTTCATAATGAATCCCGAGAAGCCTTATTTCGAAGTGAAAGCCACCAACCGCCTCGCACTCGACTGGTCGGCTCCCGTAGCGGTGGAGATCGCACAGAACGGCACCGTCATAGCCCGCCTGCCTGAATCCGAAATGGCCCTTTCCTCCTCGGCTACATCGACATTCACCTTCGACTGCTCAGACCTCACCCTCAAGCGGGCCTCCTATCAGGTCAGCTTCATCATCCCCGATGAGAAACCGGTGGTCATAGCCGAATATCCGCTCGTGGTCACCGCCGACATCTCCTCCGTGAGCGCCATCAAGGCCGACGGCATCCTAGTCTCGACAGCAGGCGACATCACGGTCTCCTCTCCGGAAGCCCTCGCCTCCTGCGCGCTCTACGACACCGCCGGGCGCCTCGCAGCAGAAATCAGGCCCAACGGCACGCAGGCCGAAATCCCGGCCTCCGGCCTCCCCGCAGGCATCTACATACTCCGCATCACTACCGAGAGCGGACAGACAGCCACCCGGAAGCTCAGGCTCTGACAGCCCCAGCCGACGCCAGCAACAACTCTCCCGAATGTACTTTCGGTTCAGTTCAGTGCCCAAGGGGCACCGAAGCCGCCATAAACACCTAAAACGAAAACGATGAAAACGATGAATAAGATAATCAATCTGACCCTAAAGGGCGCCGCCCTCTGCCTCCTCGCATTCCCGGCCGCGACAGCTATGGCCGCGGATGCCGCGACCCCGCTCGCGGCTCCGGCCTCTCCCTCCCACTCCTACACGGTGAAGGGCATAGTGACCGACACTTCAGGCGAAGGACTCCCCGGAGCCACCATTTTCGTGAAGAACACCAAGACCGGAACAAGCACCGGAATCGACGGCGACTTTGAGATCGCCCTCGTATCTCCGGGCGAAGTGACCCTCGTGGTGAGCTATGTCGGCATGCAGACCAAGGAGGTGAAGACCACTACCGGCTCCACCTGCAACGTAGTGCTCGAGGAGAGCTCCGACATGCTCAGCGAAGTGATAGTGTCGGGCTTCCAGACCATCTCACGCGAACGCAACACGGGAGCGGCCGTCGTCATCAACGCCGACAAGCTCGACAAGATACAGTCTGCCGACCTCAGCTCGAAGCTCGAGGGCATCGCCCCGGGCCTTTCCGTCTACGGCAACCAGATGAGCATCCGAGGCAATTCATCGCTCTCCATCTCCAGCACCCCGCTGCTCGTCGTAGACGGACAGCCGGCCACCGGCATGAGCCTCAACGACCTCAATCCCAACATCATCGAGAACGTCACAGTGCTCAAGGACGCGGCAGCCACATCGCTCTACGGCGTCTACGCCTCCAACGGAGTGATCGTAGTCACCACCAAGAAAGGCTCCGACAAGCTCCAGGCCAACGTAGCGCTCGGCTACTACTACAACCCCCTTCCCTCGCTCGACTACCAGCACTACGCGTCGACTTCCGACATCATCGACCTCGAACGCGACATGCTGCTCAGCAACCCCGACTACATCAAGAATCCACTCGCCTACTTCAACAATAAGGCCAGCAAGACCAACGCATCGTATATGTCGGGTGTGGACATGCTCTACTACAATATGGCGAAGGGAGCTATCTCGGAAAGCGAGCTCAACTCCTCGCTCGACGCGCTGCGCACCCTCGACTACCGCAAGGAATATCAGAAGAGCCTGATGCAGAACAGCCTCACGCAAGACTACAACATCTCGCTCACCGCCGGAAGCGACCGCTACGGATTCTACGGAGCATTCCGCTACGAGAAGATCGGACTCCACACCAAATTCGACCGCGACAACCGGTTCTCCTTCTATACCCGCAACGACATCAAGGCCACCAACTGGCTGCGCCTCATGATCGGAGCCAACATCAGGCTGCAGAAGACAGCCTACACTCAGGCCAACGGACTGGGAGCCACCGACGCTATGCCCTACGACACCCTCTTCGACGCTGACGGTGGCCTCTCCTACCGCTATCCCTACAACCAGGTGCTCGCCGAGAAGATCAACGCCACCGACGGACTCCAGTATATGGGCTACAACGCCATCGAGGAGTCGGGCCGCAACAAGCTCAAGAGCGACGACCTCTACATGAAGTATTTCCTCCAGGCCAATTTCGACATCACTCCCGTGCCCGGACTCGAGCTCGAGCTCAAGGCGCAGTATGAGAAGCGCAAGGTCAACGACTCGCAGTATGACGAAGCCGACTCCTACCTCATGCGCTCGATGATCAATGAGTTCGCTTCCACCAACTCAAGGGGAGGATTCGACTACAACATACCGCTCGGCGGACGCCAGGTGTTCCGCGACACGAGCTACGACAACTACAACCTCCGCGCGCAGCTCAACTACAAGAACACCTTCGCCGACCTCCACGACCTGACAGTACTTGCCGGAGCCGAGGCAAGGGAAGACAAGAGCACATCGCACATCGGAGAGCGCTACGGCTTCGATGCGCTGCGACTGACCTACAGCCAGGTGGACTGGAAGACCCTCTCGCAGACGGGAGTGATCGGACAGCTCTACGCCAATTCGCGCACCAAAGCCGAAAACCTCTATCTCTCCGACGTCAAGCACCGCTACGTATCGGCCTACCTCAACGCCGGCTACGTCTACGACGCCCGCTACGCCGTCAATGCAAGCGTACGCGTGGAGCAGGCCGACCTCTTCGGCAGCGATCCGAAATACCGCTACCGCCCGCTATGGTCGGTAGGCGGAAGCTGGAACATCAACCGGGAGCAGTTCATGCAGAAGTTCGTATGGCTCGACATGCTGAAGATCCGCGCCACCTACGGCATAACCGGTATGGTAGACCAGTCGTCGTCGCCCTATCTGCTCGCTTCATTCGTCAACTCCCCCAACACCAACAGCCCGATCACGATCGTGACCACTCCCCCCAACAGCTCGCTGCGCTGGGAGAAGACGGCCACATTCAACGCCGGCATCGACTTCAGCATGCTCAACAGGCTGACCGGAAGCATCGACTTCTACCACAAGCACAGCTCCGACCTCCTCGTCAACAAGAGCATCGACCCCTCGCTCGGCTTCAACGGAATGGCACGCGCCAACAACGGCGCGATGAACAACACCGGCGTCGAGCTACAGGTGCGCTACGCATGGATACGCACCCGCGACATCGACTTCTCAACCGCCATCTCCGCGGCCTACAACGAGAATAAGATCGACAAGATCGACTACAGCCCGACCGACGCGCTCTCCATGATGCGATATCCCACCTCCAACTATCTGCAGGGCGACGCCTACAACTCCCTCTACGCATATAAGTATGCGGGACTGACGGAGAGCGGCAACCCATCGGTCTACAACCAGAACGGCGAGGTGGTCTCCATCAACCCCGTGCGCAACATCGGCGCAGTGGTATGCGTAGGGCAGCTCACTCCGAAATGGAACGGCGCACTCAACATCGACTTCCGCTGGAAAGACCTTTCAGTCTATGCAAAGGCCGTCTGCTATGCCGGACACAGCCTCCGCGTAGACGTGCCCACCCTCTACGACTCCAACAACAAGATCCTGGGAGGCAACGTCAACGAAGCCATCACCGACCGATGGACTCCCGACAACACCGGAGCCACTGTCCCGGTGATGGGCATCCACGGCGACAGCGGCGAGCGCAACGAGCATTGGAAATATGCCGACGTCAACACCGCCAGCGCTTCCTTCGTGAAGCTGCGCAACATCGGGGTATCATACAGCTTCCCCGCCAACCTCCTCAAGAAGACCCGCGTCTTCAAGAGCGCGCAGGTAAGATTCCAGATCGACAACCTTTGCTACTGGGCCGCCAACCGCCACGGCATCGACCCCGAGGCCTTCAGCGCCAACTCAGGCCTGCGCCTCGACCAGCAGAAACCCACCTATACCTTCGGCCTTAACTTCAACCTTTAATCCTCGACTCAGACATGAACAGAATATTCAAGCATATACCTTCCCTCGCGGCCGGCGCGCTCCTCTCCATCGGAGCCGCCTCCTGCGACAGCTATCTCGACCTCGAGCCAAAGGGCGAGGCCCTACTCGTATCTACCCAGGACTATCTCGGACTGATCGAAGACATCACGCCCAACTACGACCATTCATACAGCCTCAACGTCTGCAACGAGGCTTCCTGGAACAAGACCGAGGAACTCAAGAACTACACCATCCCCCTGCGCTCGGCGGCATTCCTCTGGGACGACACCTACGACCGCGCCGCCATCACGGTAGACGACTATCTCTACAACGCCTGCTACAACCGAATCACCAACTACAACATCATCATCAGCAACGTCCACAAGGCCGAAGGCCCGGATGAGGAGAAGGCCCTTGCCATGGCGCAGGCCAGGATCATGAGGGCCTACAACTACTTCTTCCTCGTCAACACCTACGCAAAGCCATACACCGCAGCCACTGCCGATCAGACCGACGGCATTATAGTGCGCGAGAAGATGTTTGAGAGCATCGAGGAGAAGGGGGTGCAGCAGAGCGTAGGCTACACCTACCGCTTCATACAGCAGGACATCGACGAGGCCATAGCCGACCTCCCGCACATTGCCGTCAACGCTTTCCGCCCGGACCGCACGTTCGGCTACGCGCTCAAGGCAAAGGTGCATCTCTTCAAGCTGGAGATCGACGAGTGCATCAGTGCCTGCGAGGCCGCACTGGCCGAAGCTCCCGAGGGAAAGCATGAGCTCTGGGACATGAATGTGGAATATAATAAGTATGCTCCCACTTTCATCCGAGCCTACGGCACCGACCGCGCCATCGACGACCCTATGTATATGGGAGTCAACGACCAGATCGAGAACATCTGGAAAAACGGCGTGACGCGCCCCTACGACGCTCCCGACAACCTCCTCTATCAGTTCGGCCTGACCTACACCGATCCCTTCCCGATGTATGTCACCAAGGATGTGCTCGACCTCTTCGAGCCGGAAGCCGACCTGCGCGAACTCTACTGCATACGCTACCGCCGCACCCACGAGACCGCTCCCGAAGGACACCGCGAGTTCTACAGCAACGGCATCAAGTGGAACCCTTCGGGCATGAAGCTTTCGGAAGTCTACCTCATGCTCGCCGAGTGCTACGCCCGCAAAGGCACTTCCGCCGACATAGCCAAGGCCATGGACTATCTCGATCAGCTCCGCTCCAAGAGGATCATCGCTTCGCGCTATGTGCGCCTCAACGCGACGGACGCCGCCGAGGCGCTGCGCATGGTGCGCGAGGAACGCAAGCGCGAGCTCTTCTTCACATGCAACGGCTTCTTCGACATGCGACGCTTCTGCACCGAATTCAACGAGACCCTCACCAAGGAATTCGACGGAAAGACGTATACTCTCAGCCCTGAATCATCACTGCTCACCTTCCCCTTCCCCATGAAGGCGATGCAGACAAGCGACCTTAAACAAAACAGCAAATGAAAACATCAATCTTCCCCTCCATCATCGCCCTGGCCGCGGCCATGACCGCCTGCGGCCATACGGAGAAAGCGGCTACGGTACACATCTCCAACGCTTCGGGCGAGAAAGTCTATTTCCAGCCGACAGGCGAACAGGGCTACCGCGACATCAACGCCGCCGACACCCTCATCAGCATCTCCGACTTCCCGGCCTACTACACCCTCGTAGGCAAGGACTATCAGTTCTTCCCGGTGTTCATCTCCGAAGGATCGCAGACGGAGATCAGCGTCGACGCCGACGGCAAAGTGACCGTCTCCGGCACCAACGAGGCCGAAAACAAGTTCATGGCCGACCACGCCTATCTCTGCCGAACACCGGAATCAATCGCCCAGTATTCGGCTGAATGGACCGCCTATCAGCAGAAGGAGATAGCCTCGCTCGACTCCCTCATCGACGCCTCCGGCCTCGACAAGGACTTCGCCGCCCTTCAGAAGCTCAACAACCGCTTCGTATATCTCAACCAATGTCTCAACGGTGTCAATCTCACCAAGCTCTTCAAGCCCGGAGGGGAAAAGGTGTCGGATATAGCGCTACCCGAGGATTTCTACGATTTCCTCGACTCGACGGAGTTCTCCGACCCGCTCACGATATATGTGCCCAACTGGTTCAGCGTCGTCAACAACGCCTTGGAGACAAAGGAGAAACTCGGAAAACTGACAGTAGACAACGACAGCTACATGACCATCTACGCCAACCAGATCGCCGACCCGAAGCTGCGCTCCCACTACATAGTTTCGCTCCTTGAGCTGACCCTCAAGCGCGGCTACCTTCCCGACATCGCGAAGCAGCTCCCGGCGGTGAAGCCGATGGTGACCGACCCCGCCGCCATAGCACGCCTCGCAGAGGTGGAGAAAGCGTATGAGGAGAAGATGGCCGATCCTGCTACGGTGAAGGCAGGCTCCCCGATGCCGATTTATCCATTCAGGGACGTCAACGGCAAGGAATACGGTTTCCCTGATCTCAAGGGGCAGTATGTGCTGGTGGATTTCTGGTATACCGGCTGCGCGCCCTGCCGCGCCGAAATGCCTTATTTCGACAAGATCGCGCATGAATTCGACGGCAAAGGGATAAAGTTCGTATCGCTCTCCGTCGACACCGGCGACGAACTCTACGCAGCCTGGGAGAAGATGATGCGTGAAAAACCGGCCGACCCGGCGGTGCTCGACGTCAACCTTCCCGAGGGCTTCAAGTCGCCGCTGCTCTCCGAGCTCGGCATCCACGGAGTGCCGCGCCTGATGCTTCTTGATCCGGAAGGCAACATAGTAGAGGCCAATGCCAAGCGACCCTCCGATCCCAAGCTCCGCCAGCAGATCACCGCCCTCACAACCAAATAAGGCGGCAGGACAAGACAGATAAAAGATAAAAAAGACAGTAAAAAAGAATCGGCCTAAGGACCCCGTCCTTAAGCCGATTTTTTCGTTAATTCTAAATTTTCAATTCAAGACTGTCTCCTGATAGTAAATTCGATCAGCTCTGCAAACGCGTCGCGCCACTCATTGTCGGGCAGCTGCGTCAGCAGCATGTCGGCCTTCACGCGCATCTCCTCCATCACCCCGTAGGCATAATCGATGCCCCCGTGCGTCTTGGCGAAATCTATGAGCACCGCTATCTCCCCGTCGGAAAGGTCACCCCGCAGCAGCAGCCTGCGCATGGCCTCGCTCTCCTCTCCTTCCGTGGAGTTGACCGCATATATCAGCGGAAGGCTCACTTTGTTCTCACGAAGGTCGTTGCCCGTAGGCTTCCCTACCTCCTTATCCTCATAATAGTCGAAGATATCGTCTTTGATCTGGAAGCACAGGCCGAGCAGACGCGCATATTCCACCAATGCCTCTATCTGGCTCTCCGGCGCATCGACGCTTTCCGCTCCCATCTTCACGCATTTCATGAAGAGCGATGCCGTCTTCTTGCTTATCACGTCGAAATAGCGCCTCTCGTCGATGGAGCGGTCTCTGGCATTGGATATCTGGTCGATTTCTCCGAGCGAGAGTTCCTTGCCAAGCTCCGCCACAGACACCACAGCCTTCATGTCTGTGGTCTTTATAGCCTCCTGAAGCGCCGTGCTGACGAAGAAATCGCCCACCAGAACGGCTATGCGGTTGTCGAAATCCTTGTTGAGTGTCGGCGTGCGTCGGCGGTAGTCGGCGTTGTCCACTACGTCGTCATGGATGAGCGTGGCGTTGTGGAGCATTTCGAGAGAGGCTGCGGCATGCAGCGTCGACTCATTGATGTCGCCGAGAAGGCGAGCGCTGAGAAGCACGAGAAGGGGACGGATCTGTTTCCCCTTGGTGCGTAGATACTGTTCCACCACCCGGCCCATCAGCGGGTCGGACGTAGCAAGGCTCCTACGGATGATCGCGTTCATCTCGTCGAGCTCGGCACCCAAACGATGCCGTATTTTCTCTATTGTTGTCTTCGACATCTTTCTGATCAGAAACTGTCCCTCACCGCGGGACATACGTATTTCACCACAAAATTACAAAATATTTTTTCAAATTCAGTACTACTTCCCCCGATATTTGTTGTTTTTATAGTGAAGAAGTGCTTTTTTGCCTTCTGAAACCCTAAAAAGAACCGTTTTCAACTCTACAGAACACCGACATGTCAGAAAAGAGACTCTTCCTGCTCGACGCCTACGCCCTGATCTTCCGGGCCTACTACGCGCTCATCAAGATGCCGCGCATGACGAGCGACGGATTCAATACATCCGCCATCTTCGGCTTCGTCAATACCCTCGAGGAAGTGCTGCGCAAGGAGAAACCCACACATATAGCCGTCTGTTTCGACCCGAAGGGGCCCACTTTCCGCTCCGAGCTCCTCGAATCATACAAGGGGGAACGCCCCGACACTCCGGAAGACATCAAGCGCTCCATCCCCATAATCAAGGAAATCATCAAGTGCTACGGCATACCGGTGCTCGAGTCGCCGGGCTATGAGGCCGACGACGTGATCGGCACTATGGCCACACGCGCGTCGAAGGAGGGATTCACTACATTCATGATGACTCCCGACAAGGACTTCGGTCAGCTCGTGGGCCCGAATGTGATCCAGTATAAACCCGCCTACCGCGGCCAGGACTTCGAGCTGCGCGGCGAAAAGGAGGTATGCGAGCGCTACGGCATAGCCCGTACAAGCCAGGTGATCGACCTCCTGGCCCTCATGGGCGACAAGATCGACAATATTCCCGGATGCCCCGGCGTAGGCGAAAAGACCGCACAGAAGCTTATCGCGGATTTCGGTTCGGCAGAAGACGTCATAGCCCGCAGCTCCGAACTCAAGGGTGCGCTCAGGAAAAAGATCGAGGAGAACGCCGCTACGATCATGCTTTCGAAAGACCTGGCTACGATACGCACCGACGTGCCCGTAGACGCCACTCCCGACAGCCTCGCGCTCGGGAAGGTGGATAAGGACAAGCTGTTTGCGATATTCAAGGAGCTGGAGTTCAAGACCCTCGCCGACCGCATCGGCAGGCGGTTGATGGCGGAGGAGTCATCCGCCACGCCATCAGGCAATAAAACCGCCGACAGGCCTAAGTCATCGGCCAAAGGCGTCGGCAGCCAGGTGTCGGCCCAGCCTTCGCTCTTCGATTTCGACGCCGAGGAGGCGGAGGAGCCGACGGCCATTGTGGAGGTGCCCGCAGCCGGATCGCTCGGCGGAGGATGCGTGGAAGTAGACGGCCCCGACGCTCTGAAGGCGATGACAGACGCGATTTCATCGGCATCCTCGGTAGGTCTGCACATGGAGACAGCGGGAGAAAACGACATGGAGGCGAAATGGGAAGGGACGGCGTTCGCGCTCCCCGACGGACGCTCCTGGCATGTAGCCGCATCGCTCCCCGGCTCTACAGAGGCGGTGCTCGCCATCCTCGCCGACCCGAAGATAGAGAAGGTATCGGCCGCCACAAAGCGCGACATGGTGACGGCACGCCGCCACCGCACCGACAGCGACTCCAACCCCATGAGCATGGTGAATTTCTACGACACCGTCATTGCCCACTATCTCCTTGAGCCTGAGATGCGCCACACTCCTGAACTCCTCGCTGAGAAATATCTCGGCTACACACTGAGCGCCAAACCCCACGCCGCCGAGCTCGCCGCCCTCGCGCTGAAGCTCAGGCAGGTGTTCGAGCCTGCGTTGAAGAAGGAGGGGCTGACCCGCATCATGACTGAAATCGAGATTCCGCTCGTGCCGGTGCTGGCCGATATGGAGTATACCGGCGTACGCATCGACACCGCCGCCCTCGCCGCAGCGTCTCAGGGAATGGAGGAACGCTCCAGAATCCTGTGCACGGAGATCTACGCTATAGCGGGAGAGGAATTCAATGTCGGCTCCCCGGCCCAGGTAGGCGAGATCCTTTTCGGAAAGATGCAGCTCGATCCAAAGGCGAAGAAGACAAAGACCGGACAATACTCCACCTCCGAGGAAATCCTCGAGAAACTCGCATGGAAGAGCCCGATCATAGGAAAGATACTGGAATACCGCCAGATAAAGAAACTGCTCTCCACCTATCTCAACGCGCTTCCGGAGACCATCAACAAGACCACCGGAAAGATACATACCAACTACAACCAGACCGTCACATCCACCGGACGCCTGTCGTCGTCATCGCCCAACCTCCAGAACATACCAGTCCGCGACGAGATGGGGCGCGACATCCGGCGCGCGTTCATCCCCGACCCGGGCCATATCTTCCTTTCGGCCGACTACAGCCAGATCGAGCTGAGGCTCGTGGCAGACTTCGCCAAAGACGAGACCATGATCGAGGCTTTCCGGAAGGGTGAGGACATCCACGCCATCACGGCCGCGAAAATCAACCATGTCGCGCTTGAAGACGTGACAGCCGACGAGCGACGTAAGGCGAAGACTGCCAACTTCGGAATCCTCTACGGAATCACGGCTTTCGGTCTGGCGTCGCGCCTCCAGATTCCACGCCAGGAAGCGAAGGAACTCATCGACGGATATTTCGCCACATTCCCTTCGATCCACAAGTATATGAGCGACAGCGTGGAGACTGCGCGCGAACACGGCTACGCGATGACACGCCTCGGGCGTAAGCGCCGCCTCCCCGACATCAACAGCAAGAACCCCGTGGTGCGCGGCTACGCCGAACGCAACGCCATCAACGCCCCGGTGCAGGGCACGGCGGCCGACGTCATGAAACTCGCCATGGTGGGCATCTGGCAGGAGATGCAGGAGAAAGGCCTGAAATCGAAGATGATCATGCAGGTGCACGACGAACTGAACTTCGACGTAGTCCCGGGCGAGGAGGCCGCCCTCCAGGAGATAGTGGAGCGACGCATGCTGGGTGCCTACGACGGAGCCGTACCCCTGACGGCATCCGCCGGACTCGGCGCCAACTGGCTGGAAGCCCATTAAAGGGTTAAGTCTTGAGGGTTAAGGGTTAAGACCTTCCAATTAAATCATGCTGGATCATGATAAATCATGATAAATCAAGATAAATCAATTCACATCAATAAAAATCCTATGAGCAACATCAAAAGCATCGGCATCCTTACGTCGGGAGGCGACGCCCCCGGCATGAACGCGGCGATACGCGCCGTCACACGCGCCGGAATCTCTTCCGGATTCAAGGTATACGGTATCTACCGCGGCTACAAAGGCCTTATATCCGACGAAATCGAGGAATTCTCCACTCAGAACGTATCCAACATCATCCAGCGTGGCGGCACCATCCTCAAGACTGCCCGCTGCAAGGAGTTCGAGACGCCCGAAGGGCGCCAGTGCGCCTACGACGTGCTGAAGCGCCACGAAATCGACAGCCTCTGCGTGATCGGCGGCGACGGCTCGCTGACAGGAGCCCGCATCTTCGCGAATGAGTTCCAGTTCCCGATCGTAGGTCTCCCCGGCACTATCGACAACGACCTCTACGGCACCGACTGGACCATCGGCTACGACACCGCCCTCAACACCATCATGGAGTGTGTCGATAAGATACGCGACACAGCTACCAGCCACGAACGCCTCTTCTTCATCGAGGTGATGGGGCGCAACGCCGGATTCCTCGCCCTCAACAGCGCGATTGCTTCCGGCGCCGAGGCAGCCATCATTCCGGAGATATCCACCGACGTCGACCAGCTGGCCGAACTGATACAGAACGGTTTCCGCAAGTCGAAGAACTCCTCCATCGTGCTCGTGGCAGAATCTCCCGTCACCGGCGGCGCCATGGGCCTCGCTCAGCGCGTGAAGGATGAATATCCCAACTACGACGTGCGCGTCTCCATCCTCGGCCATCTGCAGCGCGGCGGCAGCCCGACGGCCCTCGACCGCATCCTCGCTTCCCGAATGGGCGCGGCGGCCGTAGACGCCCTCCTCGACGACCAGCGCAACGTCATGATCGGCATCCGCAACGACGAGATCGTATACGTGCCCTTCGTGAAGGCCATCCAGAACGAGAAGACCGTAAACCGCGAGAAACTCAACGTCCTCCGTAGGCTCTCCATCTGATGGGACATCACACTCACAACAAGACATTCATCGCCATCAACCGCGCCCTGCTCTCCGGACTCTTCCGGGGGCTGGGCGCTTTGCCGTGGCCTCTGCTCAGAGGATTATCATCCTTCATCGCATGGCTGGCAAGAAGCGTGGTGAGATACCGCGTCGGCATATGCCGCAGCAACATCTCATCCGCCTTTCCCGAGATGACGGAGCAAGAGGTGGAGCGCACCGTCGACGGATTCTACCGCTTCCTGGCCGATTACTTCATCGAGACGGTGAAGCTCGGATCCATGGATGCCGACGAGATGAAGGAGCGCATGAGGTTTGAGAATATCGGTGAGGTCAACGCCGACCTCCATGCCGGACGCAACGTAAGCATCTATCTCGGCCATTTCTGCAATTGGGAGTGGGTCAGCAGCATGCCGCTATGGCTCGACCTTTCGTCAGGCGCCGTCCCCTGCCAGATCTATCATCCGCTCTCCAACGTGGCGGCCGACGAGGTGTTCGGCGCCATACGCAGCCGCTTCGGCGCCACCAACCTGCCGATGGCTTCCTCTGCCAGGACCCTCATGGAGATGACAGCCAAAGGAATCCCGACCATCACCGGCTACATAGCCGACCAGACTCCCCCGGGAGATTCACTCCATCACTGGATTCCCTTCCTCAACCACGACACTGCCGTCTTCACCGGAGCGGAGAAGATAAGCCGGAAGATCCATGCGGCCGTATACTACATCGACATGCGGCGCCCTGAGCGCAACCGCTACGTAGGGCGCTTCGTGAAGATATCGCCCGATGCCGCGCAGGAGCCCGTCAACGCTCTGACCAAGACCTATTTCTCCATGCTTGCCGAATCCATCCGCCGCGAGCCCCCGCTATGGCTATGGACCCATCGACGCTGGAAACACAAGCGTCACGCTCCCTCCGCTCCTGATGAATCGTGATAAATCAGGCTCAATCCCTATAAATACTCCTCGGAATGATGCGAATCTGAAAAGTTTTTATTAACTTTGCAGATGAAAGCGCCCTAAGGCCTTTTCCCGCCTTAAGGCGCTTTCATCCATCCTCCCGCATGGGCTTTCCACCGCGGCCAACAAAGACTAACTAATATATAATCATGCTAAACTATTCAATCTAATGGAACAGGTATTCGCTTACATTATCGGCCTTGGAGCCGCAGTGATGATGCCTGTCATCTTCACGGTTCTCGGCGTCTGCATCGGTATAAAGCCCGGCAACGCCCTCAAGAGCGGCCTTAAGGTGGGTGTCGGCTTCATAGGCCTCTCCATCGTCACCGCGCTTCTTACTTCTGCCCTCGGCCCGGCACTCCAGAAGGTCGTAGACATCTATGGCCTGCAGCTGAAGGTGTTCGACATGGGCTGGCCCGCAGCTGCATCCGTAGCCTACAATACGGCCGTCGGAGCTTTCATCATTCCCGTATGTCTCGGTGTCAACCTCCTCATGCTCCTGACAAAGACTACCCGCACCGTCAACATCGACCTCTGGAACTACTGGCACTTCGCCTTCATCGGCGCTGTGATCTACTTCGCTTCCGGCTCTCTGGCATGGGGCTTCTTCGGAGCCATCATATGCTATATCGTCACTCTCGTGCTCGCCGACATGACGGCCTTCAAGTTTCAGAACTACTACAAGGATATGGACGGCATATCCATCCCGCAGCCGTTCTGCGCCGGCTTCGCTCCCTTCGCCTGGATCATCAACAAAGGCCTCGACATGATTCCCGGCCTAAATAAGATCGAGATCGATGCCGAAGGCATGAAGAAGAAATTCGGCGTGATGGGCGAGCCCCTCTTCCTTGGCGTGGTGGTGGGCATCGGCATCGGCTGCCTCACATGCACATCATGGGGCCAGATCGTCGACAACATTCCCCAGATCCTTACGCTCGGCATCAAGATGGGCGCCGTGATGGAGCTTATACCGCGCGTCACAGTGCTCTTCATCGAGGGCCTGAAACCCATCTCCGACGCTACACGCAGCCTCATCGCCCGCAAGTTCAAAGGTGCCGACGGCCTCAATATCGGTATGTCGCCCGCGCTTGTGATCGGCGACCCTACCACTCTCGTGGTGTCGCTGCTGCTCATCCCGGTGACGCTCCTCCTCGCCGTAATCCTCCCCGGCAACCAGTTCCTTCCCCTCGCTTCGCTCGCCGGCATGTTCTATCTCTTCCCCCTCGTGCTTCCCTTCACCAAGGGCAACGTGCTTAAGACCTTCATCGTAGGCCTCGTCATCATCACGGCCGGCCTCTATATGGTGACCAACATAGCTCCCGCCTTCACCCTGGCGGCCCACGACGTGTTTGAGGTGACAGGCGACGCCGCAGTGGCCATCCCCGCCGGATTCGAAGGCGGTGCGCTCGACTTCGCATCATCGCCCCTCTGCTGGGCGCTCTATCAGGGTTGCGTCAACCTGAAATGGATCGGCGCCGGCATCCTCGTGGTCATCGCTTGCGCCATGATGTGGTGGAACCGCGTCCACATCATCCGCAATCAGCGCGACATGATAAAGAAAGGCTCCGACGAGCTTCAGGAAAATATCTAATCCCCTCCCCATTCTTACCGGGTCCGGCTTTAGCCGGATCTCCCGAATCCCAAAACCCAAAAACCCAACAACCTAAAAACCCAACAACCCAACAACCTAAAAACCCAACAACCCAACAACCTAAAAACCCAACAACCCCATAAAATGAAAAAAATCCTTCTTTCCCTCGCTGCCATCGCAGCGGCATTCTCTGCTTCGGCGCAGACTTCCTATACCATCCAGCGCGCCTGCCATCCCGACGACGTCAAGAAATACGACACCACCCAGCTCCGCGACCGTTTCGTGATGGAGAAAGTGATGGAGGAAAATAAGATCAACCTCACCTACTCCATGTACGACCGCGTGATCTTCGGCGGCGTAGTGCCCGTAGGCAAGACCGTGACTCTCGAGACCATCGACCCGCTTAAGGCCGAATACTTCCTCGAGCGCCGTGAGCTCGGCGTGATCAACGTGGGCGGCGACGGCATCATCAGCGTAGACGGAAAGGACTATGAGCTCCACTTCAAGGACGCCCTCTACGTAGGATGCGGCAACCAGAACGTGACTTTCCGCAGCAAAGACAATTCCAACCCCGCACGCTTCTACATCAACTCCACTCCGGCCTACAAGCAGTATAAGACCCAGCTCATCACTATCGACGGCCGCAAGGGCACCATCCCCGCCAACCGCCTCCACTTCGGTTCGCTCGAAGAGAGCAACGACCGCATCATCAACCAGCTCATCACCAACAACGTGCTTCAGGAAGGTCCCTGTCAGCTCCAGATGGGCCTCACCGAGCTGATGCCCGGCAGCGTATGGAACACAATGCCGGCCCACACCCACGACCGCCGCGTTGAAGCTTACTTCTACTTCAACCTCCCCGAGGGCAACGCCATCTGCCACCTCATGGGCGAACCGCAGGAAAACCGTGTGGTATGGCTCCACAACGAGCAGGCCATCATGAGCCCGGAATGGAGCATCCACGCAGCCGCCGGAACATCCAACTACATGTTCATCTGGGGCATGGGAGGCGAAAACCTCAACTACAACGACAAAGACGAGATCAAATACCTCGACATGAAATAAATGGAACGGCGGCTTCCAGCCCCAACCGCGCAGCCCATGGAAAGGCGGCTTCCAGCCGCCTCCAGCAGGCAAAAGCCATCCTGAATAGACCAAGGCCTGACACTCCTACAGAAGTGTCAGGCCTTGACAATACATAGCCGATCGGCGTAAAACGCCCAACGTCGAATGTAAAAACGTAAAACGTCCAACGCAACACTTGCACATCTTCAGGAAATTTGTTAATTTTGCGATTCATCAATATCCAGGCGCATCAGCATGACAGCTATCGACAGACATAACCGCGACGCCGGGCAGGGATGGCAATCCCTGCTCATCGTGCTCCTTATGGTGCTCGTCGCAGTGCTCCCGATCATCATATTCCGCGACTTCACCCCCTCCAACGAGCTCCGCTACCTTAGCATAGCCGACGAGTCGCTCGCCTCCGGCCGCTGGTGGGCATTCACCAACCACGGCATCCCCTATGCCGACAAGCCCCCACTCTACTTATGGTGCATCATCCTCGGCAAGTGGCTCTTCGGCAGCCATATGATGTGGTTCTATTCCCTCTTCTCCATTATTCCCGCTTTTGTCATCGCCGTTGTGATGTATCGCTGGACGCGTGAGGAGCTCGCCCCCGAGTTTCAGACCTCAGCCCTGCTGATGCTCTTCACATGCGGACTCTTCGCCGGAATGGTCTTCACCCTGCGCATGGATATGCTGATGACGATGTTTATCGTCCTGGCCCTCCGCAGCTTCAGGCAGTTGGAGCTGGCGGTCGAGAAGCCCCCTTTAGGATGCCGCCTGCTATTCGCCATATGGATATTCCTCGCCGTCTTCTCGAAGGGGCCGATGGGCATACTCATCCCCCTGCTGGCCACCACGGCGTGGCTGCTGCTCACGCGCCGCATGCGGCTTTGGACACGCGCCTGGGGATGGCCTGCATGGACTCTGCTCATACTCCTCTGCGCCGCATGGTTTGGCGCCGTATATGCGGAGGGAGGCACTGAGTATCTCGACAACCTTCTCGTGCATCAGACCGTAGGGCGTGCCGTCAACTCCTTTCATCATAAGCGCCCATTCTGGTATTATCTGGTGTCGCTCACCTATACTCTCCTCCCCTGGACATTGGTCATCTTCGGAGCCGTCGTATACGGCATACGTAAATACCGCCGCCCCGACCGATCGCTCTTCAATTATTTCCTCATCATAATCCTCACCGCATTCGTGCTTCTCTCCGTCATAAGCTCGAAGCTGCAGGTCTATATGCTGCCGGCCTATCCCTTCATGGTCTATCTGGCGGCTATGGTCTGCGCCCGCCATAAGGAGTCTGGGCTCGTAAGGGCGGCCATCGCTATCCCGGCCGCCATCCTCGCCCTTGGCGCTCTCGCCATGCCCTTCATTGCCGACACCGGATGGTTCGCATCATTAGGCCTCAACCTCAGCCGATATCCCGCCATAAGGGTGGTGTGGCTGCTCCTGTTGGCGGGAGGATTCCTGACCCTTTGGTGTCTCTACCGGATGAAGCGTACGGCATCGGCGATAGAGTCATTGTCGCTGTTGGTGCTCGCCCTGGTCTTCGTAGCCGGACTGTCGATGCGCGACTTCAACCCCGACCTGGGCTATCAGGCCATGTCGGAGTCGGCATTGGATTTCAGTAAGGCCAATCCCTCGGCGAAGATAATGACCTGGCGCATCGACCGCCCGGAAAACATAGATGTCTATCTCGGAGCCACTCCCTTCAGCACAGTCGAGGCCCCCGACTCCGTGACGGCTATGCCCGTAGCTTCATATCCCGCCATCGTGATGACCACCCTGACATCCCTCCCGGAAGTGCCCTATGTCCAGGCCAGCCAGAAGATTGGCAGCCGGTATGTAGTCGTCTACTGCGACACTACCGCAAATACGTTTATAACACCCCCTACCGAATGAACAAGACAGCAGATTACGGACTGACCGTCATAGTACCCGTCTATAATGAGGAAGACAACATGCAGGCGCTCGAGGAGCGTCTCGGAGCTTGGCTTCCGACATCGCCTGTGAAGGCATGCGTGCTTTTCGTAGACGATGGTTCTTCCGACGCGAGCCTCTACCGGATAAAGGAAATCTGCTCGCGCCAGCCCGACTTCCTCTACATCGCCTTCGCCCGCAACTGCGGACTCAGCGCAGCGATAAAGGCCGGAATCGATGCCGCGGAGTCGGAATATGTAGGCTATATCGACGCCGACCTGCAGACCGATCCTCAGGACTTCAACCTCCTCATTCCCCACCTGAAGGAGCATGAGCTCGTAATGGGCATACGCGCCAACCGCAAGGATACGGCCTGGAAACGTTTCCAATCGAAGTTCGCCAACGGTTTCCGCCGCATGATGACAGGCGACAAGGCCACCGACACCGGTTGTCCCCTCAAGGTGATGCGCACGGCCAATGCACGCCGCGTGCCCTTCGTCAAGGGCATGCACCGCTTCCTTCCGGCCCTCTTCGGACTACAGGGCTGCTCGGTCAAGGAAATGCCCGTGCGCCACTATCCGCGCGTGGCCGGAGTGTCGAAGTTCAGCATGAGCAACCGCCTCATAGGCCCCCTTCAAGACTGTTTCGCCTTCCGCTGGATGAGGTCGCGCTGGTTCAACTATGAAATCGCCGAAAAGTCTTGACCCCTTTATGCATTATGAATTTATAATAGGGTTTCTCGCCCAAGGATTCTTCTCGGCCCGAATACTGGTGCAGTGGATTATGTCGGAGCGCGCCCGCAAGGTGCTCTCCCCTTCCGTCTTCTGGATCCTCAGCATCACGGGGTCATATCTGCTGTGCCTCTACGGAGTGTTGCGGCAGGACTTCGCCATAGTCCTCGGCCAGTTCATATCCTACTACGTCTATCTCTGGAACCTCAAGGCCAAAGGCATATGGTCTACGGCTCCGCTCTGGCTGCGCATCCTGCTGATCGCCACCCCGATGATCGCAATCTGCGTGGCGGCCACCCATGCCGACGCCTTCTTTCAGGGCTTCTTCCACAATAAGGATGTCCCGATGTGGCTGCTCCTCTTCGGATCAGCCGGACAGATCATCTTCACACTCCGCTTCGTCTATCAGTACTGGTATTCCGCACGGCGCGGAGAGTCAGAACTTCCGCCATTCTTCTGGATCCTCTCCCTTGTAGGCTCCCTAAGCATCGTCACCTACGGCATAATCCGCCACGACCCCGTCCTCATCGTAGGCCAATCCTTCGGCCTCGTGGCCTACATCCGCAACCTCATGATCGGCTCCCGCGCAAAACGCGTAAAACGTCCAACGTAAAACACAAAACAAGGGGACACATCTCCAGATGCATCCCCTTGCCCTTGGGTTATCTACATTAGTTGCTTTCTATAATCTCATTTCATACAGCGCGTAGAGAATGTAATACTGCGCATAGCGCCGATACTTATAATTACTTCTTCTCCTCGCGACGTCGTTCGATAGCCTTATGCACGTTGTGGATCTCCTTCACCGCGCAGAACGCAGCAGCTACGGTAGCTACCTTAAGTGCCAGTTTCGCTATATCGAATGCCAGACGCAACGTATTGTCTGATTTTTCTTCGTGTGCCATTTTTTTGTGTTTTTTATAGTTATTAAATTTAAAAAATGCGTTTTCAATAGTATCAATCTTTATCAAGGTTTCATCTATAAAACACGCGAAAAGCTCCGAAGGTTCATCCCTCCGGAGCTTTTTATCCATACTTCATACTGCGCGAAGCGCCCAATCACTTTCCCATCTGGAAATGCCGCGATGCGAGGCGGTAGCCGTCGCAGAACACCTCCACCGTATAGTCGCCGGCCGTAAGGGTAGTGTTGACATCCCAATATATGGTGACGGAAATCTCATCGTTGGCGTATTCCACCTGTCGGTGGGTAGTCGCGGGCACATTGGCTCCGTCCATCGGGAATGT
This sequence comes from uncultured Porphyromonadaceae bacterium, assembly GCA_947175295.1. Lineage (GTDB taxonomy): Bacteria > Bacteroidota > Bacteroidia > Bacteroidales > Muribaculaceae > Lepagella. Next base: position 1,541 of record CAMWMK010000028.1, on the reverse strand, counting down.
GACGTTGCCGCCGAGCAGACTGCCTTCCGGAGTGACTATCCTCACGAAGAAATCCTTCATACCCGGGGCGGCAGTCGTATTTGGACTAACGGTGAAACCTACGGCCAACTGCTGCGCCTTGCCTATTTTCTTCTCTGTCTTTCCCTTCTTATTGAGTGCCTGCAGGTAAAGGCCCGTTATATTCAGCTTCTTGGCCTGCTTCACGGTCTGGGTAAGCTCCTCGTTGCTCTTAGTGGCCACTGTCACGGCCGACGTGAGCTGCTCATTGCGGGTACGCACTTCCTGAAGGTCCTTGCGCAGACCCTCGTTCTCCTTCGAAAGACGGTCTATCTCCTCCAGATAATGCTTGAGGATACCGCGGAGGGTAGCGATCTCGTTCTCCAGTTCCTTGATGCGGGCACGGTTGGCCGCATTGCTTTTCTTCTCCTGGTTGAGTTCCTGCAGAAGTCCCTCCACCTTCATGCGGGCCTGATTGTATTGCTGCACGAGGGAATCGTTCTTGAGATACATCTGCTGGTCTTCATACATATTGAAGCTGGCGTTGAGCTCATTGAATTCATTGCTCAGCACCAGTCGGTCGTTGGCCAGGGCCAGCGAGTCGGCGCGAGCCTCAGCCTCATTGAGGCTGGCCGTGCGGCTGTTGTTGTTGTATATCAACACGATCACGAGGGCAATCAGAGCCGCTACCACGCCGATTGCCGTATAAAGGATAGTTTTCTGCTGCTTGTTCATATCCGGGTTATATCTTATTCCAATTTAGGTTGATGCATTGACTCGACGCCTCATCGCGAAGGCCTCTTGTCTTTCAACCTGCAAAGATAATAAAAAGTTTTGAATCCTTCATCATAGATGTTTGCATATTCCTACATTTTTGATTGTCTACCCTCCAATGCATTTGGCAATACCCCATAAAAAGGAGGCTTCCAGCCCTTTCATTTGCAACGGTCATTCCCTGTGAATCTCACGCAGAGCAGCAAAGGACTCGCTGAGGAAGTGGTATGGTAAGGGAGCGAAGTAGCGGAGGACGCTCTCGCTGACGCTCGCGGACCGATACCTGAATACGACCGAATGACAGGGCATTATCGACTATTGTATGGCAGAGGATACGTAGGAATATTTAGTAATAGAGGGCGGTCCCGGCCCGCCAGCGCGCGTGTAAGGTAACTATGTCGCGTCAGGATGCCGGCTCTGGTAAAAGTTAGGGGGAAGTAAATACGTATGATTTCAATAGATAAATTTCAACATACTTGAAGGGTAGTGTTGGACGGCACAGTGGAGGCTGGAAACCTCCTTTCAATGGCTTGGAGTATGTTGTTGAACAACTGGGGGAGGCCTTGAATAAGCTACTTATTAGCCTGCAAAAATAATCAATTTTATCCAATAAATCCACTGTACTGGATAAAATAGTACGTTTTTTATCCAATACAACGCATGTATTGACTAAAATCAGCAATAAAGCATAGTCCCATCAGTAATAAAGCGTGCTCCCCACGCTCCCCCGCACGTATAAGGTAACTCCCCCCCTCTAACCTTCACTCACC